>CBIHOP010000090.1:0-9868 GCA_966211385.1 uncultured Bacteriovorax sp. | reverse complement strand
ATTCAAAATCCGCCGTCCGCAAGGATGTGCGAGTTCGAGTCTCGCCCGAGGCACCAATCAATTTCTCAGTCCTTCTTTTACTCAGAAAAAATTAATTCCTTAACTGTATTATTATTCTCATCACGTTGAGTAAAAACAACGGCCCATTTATCATCCGTTGTAATCCTCCCTTTTTATTTCAGTTCGAACATCGTTAATTCCGAGCACCAACTAAAATCCTAATTTTCTAATCTCTTTTCACTTGAAAATATCCACCCCTTTTATTCCATAGCCAATACGATATCAGCGTTGGAATCAACATCGCAATTGGTAAAAGAATTTTCCCAACATCGTCTCCAACAAATACATGAGCTGCAGTCGCGCCGATTAAATTTATAACAAAACCTGCATAGGCCCATTCTTTAAGTCTAGGTGATAGTCCAGTCACAATGGCAACCATTCCAAGCGCCTTAAACGTTCCGAGTATTCGAATGAGGTAAAGAGGAAATCCTAAATGGTTCATGATTGCGATGATATTATCGGGGCCGCCTGTCGCCGCTTCAACGAATCCCATTGCTCCTGCTGTGCCGATGAAAAATAGTGTTGATATCCAGTACCCGATTTTTTGATTTCTAGTTAAGTTCATAATTGCTCTCCTATGGTTACTTATAGTAAGTTAAAAATAACTCATAACCTAATAACCAACAAGAACCCACTTTTTTATTAGGGACTAACCTGGAAGTAAGCCATGACTAACGAGCGAAAATTAAAGAGATTAAATCACACAGAAAATTGTCCAAGAAGCGAAGAAGAAGAGGCTGCGATTCGAGAACTTCTCTCCAGAATCGGCGATAAATGGAGTGTGTTGGTAATCGTCGCTCTGGCAAAATCAACTAAGCGACGTGCGCGATTTTCCGCACTCGAAAAAATGATTCCCGGAATTTCTCAACGAATGCTGACGGCGACACTGAGAACTCTCGAAAGAGATGGCCTATTGATTCGCGAGTTCTTCCCTGAAGTTCCTCCACGTGTAGAGTATGAACTGACCCCACTGGGATTTAGTTTGCTTGACACAGTGAGACGCCTTGTCGGCTGGGTTAACAATAACTGGTCCGAGGTGAAAAAAGCACGCAAGAAATTTGATCAGAGTAAAGGCAAATAGCGATTCAAAAAAGCCTCGTGATGAAGGATAAGACCATAAAAATCATTGTTGCAATTCTTGAACAATTGCATATTTCAGTTCGAAGATCGTCAACCCCGAGGCACCAAATTTTAATCCATCTTCGTCGTCATCATTAGTTTTATCCACACGTAGAAATCGTAATGTCATAGCATTTTAAATTTCCTCTTACTGTTGTTGAGCCTGGAATAATGAATTTGTAGGTTTTGTTGAATCGCTCATCAATGAGTGAGCGTACTGCACTTCCCGTGCATCTTTCGGTTCTTTCACGATTCGCAGTTCTTACTGATCGTGTTTGAACTAATTTTATAATTTCACCTTCTGCGTTTCTGAATTCCATTTCCGTTTCAAGTCCAGAGTTTGGATCAAGGGCATCGCCTACTCTGATTTCTTTTGAGATATCCGCTGTGGCAGCATAAAGCGCAGGTTGAGATGTTGAAACGATGGCCAGCTTTTCTCTATTAAAATTTACTGTTGATCCATCCGGTAGTGTTCCGATGCATCCGTATCTCCAGGCCGCGGCCATTGTTTGCGAAGAAAAAAAAGTCACAGATAAAAGGAAAAATATTTTTTTCATAAAGGTGTTCCTTGATATTAGTGGATATGTTGTTTGGCAAAGTCGCGCATACCTTGAAAGTCGACGAGCACTACTGGCTCATTTCCTACGACCCAAGCATCGTGTCCAGGTTTGAGCATAGACACATCTCCGGCTTTTAATTCGTATTCCTCACCGGAATCCATTTTGACTTTTAAAATACCTGAGACGTGATATTGAAAATGTGGAGCTTCACAACTTTCTGTTTGAGCAATTGGCTTCACGGAAGTTGACCAACGCCAACCTGGTTCCAGAATGGCTCGACCGATTTCTCTTCCACCAACGTGAATGAGTTCTAATTTTCCATGTGGAAAATTACGGGTCTCATCTGATTTGTTGAAACTTTTTATTTCGGTTTCAGCACTTGAATTATTGTTGCTTGTACTTCGCCATTCATTTGTTGATTCTGAAGTCTGCATAATTCCTCCTCGGTTTGAATTGAGACGTCGATTGCGATCATCTCGCCCAGATTAAGCATTTTCAATTTAAGAGGATCAAAATATTGTCCTGAAAACCTAAGTGATTTTATAGTCTTGCGAGCTGTCTAAAGTTTAGACAGCATGTAATTTTCCCCTGAAAACACCAACCTGGATTTGAAACATGACAGAATAGAGCTCATGAAAAAACCATCGCGTTTAAAAAATTTATTGTTTCTAACCCTGATCATCACGAGCAGTGCATTTGCTGACAACACGTCGTCATCGCTGCCTTTCGATGAACAAATTCTGACCAACACCAATTGGGGAATTAATCCTAATAGCTCAGCTAATATCAATCTCCTCTCTGCTTGGAAAAAATTCAAACAGAAAAAAGAAGTTGTTGTCGCTGTTGTGGACACAGGTATCGACAATACACATCCGATGATTTCAAAAAATATTTTTGTTGAAGAAGGTTCACTCAGTGAAAATAATTTCGGTGTAGATTTCTCCAAATCTTCACTGGAGCGCACACCTGTAGATACACATGGACATGGCTCGCATATCGCAGGCATTATCCAAAGCATTTATCCCAACGTAAAAATTCTGGCCCTTAAATATTATAATCCATCTGCTTCAGGTGATGAAAGTGTGAAGGCCACTGTGAAAGCATTGAAATACGCTATCGATCACAACGTTGATATCATCAACTATTCTGGTGGTGGACCAGGTGCTGTTGCTTCAGAGCTTGCAGTTTTAAAAGAAGCTGAGAAAAAAGGAATCATGGTCATTGCGGCCGCGGGAAATAAAAGTGCTAATCTCGATTCAAAAGGACAGGGCTTTTTCCCTGCGAGCTATGGACTGAGTAACATCATTACTGTTACTGCTCACGATGAAAATTTAACGACACTTGATTCGTCAAACTATGGAGCCAATCTTGTTGATATCTCGGCCCCTGGATACCGAATTAAATCAGCGCTAAGTAACGGCCGAGTGGGTTTTTTGACGGGAACAAGCCAGGCAACTGCATTCGTCACGGGTGTTGCTGCTCTCATCAAATCTAAATTTCCAACACTATCGATGATGAAGATTAAAAACATCATCAAAAATTCTGCACGCAAAGAAACTACGCTTATTGGAAAATGTAATACGAATGGACGTCTGGATGCTGGAGCTGCGCTGGATCTCGCAGAACGCGAATCGGGCGAAGTTGATATTCGCACGATCGCCTCTGGATTATAAGTTAAGAATCTTTACGAACAACAGAACACTTTAGATAAACAGAACCATGACCATCAATCTTGCAAGAGATGTCATGCCCATCAATCGGATCATCCAATAAACGAATGTTTTTAACTTTCGTTCCGGATTTTAAAGTGTCGCCGCCCATTTTTAAATCTTTTACTGTTCTTACGGTGTCGCCAGTCTGTATTTGCATCCAGAAATTTTTCAACTTCTTTCACTTCCGCCGTAGCTTCAATCGTTGCTGACCACTCATGAGCGCACTCTGGGCAGACCCAAAAATTTTGATCTTGATAACCGTAAGGTGAATTACATTTAGGGCAAGTTTGACTTTCGTCTGACATGAGGACCTCGGATTTGGAATGAAAAAATCATATTATAGGGATTGTGAGTCTTAATGGTAGACGCAACCCGAAATAGGTTTCTCTGATAATTATCATTTTTTTAAGTGCGTGAAAACTAGAGAGGAATCATGAGATTCAAAACTTTTTTATCTGATTTGTAAAAAAGTTTTTTTTCTATCAGATCATTTAGAATTTCCTCTACAGGACCATCTTTAAAAGCATCTAAAAGTTTATTTATGGAGATCGGCTCTATCGCCAATTGAAGAATCGGCAGAATTTCCAAGGTGAGATAGTACTTTTTAGGTTCTCCAAATCGAGAATCAACTACGTGAATAAAATCTTTCTCCACTTTAAACGTTAACTCTGGCGTTTGTTTAAAATAATTATTGCTCCAATTTGCATGAATTTTTTTTATTTTTTCCAGCAATTCTAAGTCGATCACATTAGTCGCTTCTGTAAAATCACAATAAAAGTAAGCGAAATCTAGAATGTCTTCATCATTGAATCTGTATATGTGTTTATAAAGCGGATTAGGTCTGAGATCCAAACCATTCTTCTCACGATCTTTGTATAAAACACTATCCCGAGGATAATTCATCGGACGGATACCTTTCGGTGGATACAAGTGAGCAAGCATTGGAAGCAAAAATTCTAAATCTTCAAGCTTGCTATTTTTAGTCGTATGGGTGTTATAAAGAATATTCCACGTCACCTTAATGTCGTTCATCTTGCTGTATTTTAAAAAGGCAATATTCTGGATACCAGTTACTCCCTTATTCATCTCTCTTAGTTCTTCATCATCAAAACTTTCAATTCCCGGCTGGACGTGATCAATACCTGCCATTTTTAAAGCTTCAACTTGATTTAGATTTACATTAGATTTCAATTGATAATAAATGGAAAATTTAGGATCAAGATGACTTAGTTTTTCTACAACCGTTGAGTAATAGTGTGCCGGTAAAATAAGATCCACGGCCAGAAAATTACTAATGCCATATTCTTTATGAAGCTCGACAAGTTCATTGAACAAGACTTCAGGTTTTTTTGATTTATATTTTAATGTCTCTTCATTAAGTCCACAAAAGCTGCATTGATTTTTTTCTCCCCACCAACAGCCTTTCGAGGAGATAAATGGTAGCACAACTTTTTTGTAAGGAATCTTCTTCTCAACACAAATCTGGAAAAAGAAATCTCGAAAATCAGGTGTCGGTGAATGTTCCATATTTTCAACAGACAACCTTATTGCAGGAACATCATCATTTGCTAAATAGGCATTGAGCTTGTTCCAGGTAACATCCTTCTTCTTTTGCAGATAAGAATTCAAATCACTAGTTTTTATTTCTGAACACAGATAAGGAAACTCAATTTCCGCTTCTCCTGAGAAAACTATATCAACATCTGAAAAATTCTTTTTAAGAACCTTTCCTGCATACAGCTCGCAATTGAATCCACCCAACACATTGAGGATAGAACTATTAATGGATTTAATTTTCTTAAATAGTGCAATAGAAGAAAGAGTCTGCTCAAACGTTGTTGTCGAACCCACAATAATTGGATTCAGATGACAAATTTGGATGGCCATCTTTTCAATAAATTTTTCACAACGTGGCTGAAGATAGTCAAACAGAATGGCCAAAAATTCACCTAAATTCTCGCACCCTTTTAAAAAAGAATGTTTCTGAATAATTCCAATCTGAGCTTCGCTTAAAGAATGAGTTTTAAAATAATCCCGAAAGAAGTGGGAATCAATTTTTTGATCATCGAAAATAATTGTAGAAAACAAAGCATCAAAAAACAGAACTTCGGTATTGGGCCATACTAAATCATGGTACAAATCCATACCGATGCTTTCAGCAAACTCCACCTCTGATTCTATAACATGTGTTTTAATGTTGTTTTTTTCGTTGAGTGCTTTCAAAATCGCAAGACTCAACGAAGGCGCATTGAGTTTACCCGTGAACGGTAGCTTTATAAGAACGACATCATAGGCACGATTGATCATGAATTAAAGGATACCTAATGTTGTCATTTTTAATGACAACTCTTTGCTGCACTCGGGACAATATCCTGGTAAATTGAAAATTCCCTATTAAAAGAATAAACTTATTCTGAGGTGTTTGTGAACAAATTCTTAGCAATATTCACTTGTGCGGAAAACAGCGTAGCACACGAAGCATGGAAAAAATTAAGCCGAGATGAACAACAATCTCTCAGTGAAAAAGGAATGACTGCCACTGATGAATGGTTTGATAAGCACAAAGAACAGATTGTAGACAAAGGCGCAATGCTTGGAGAGAACACAACTCTCGTTAATAAAAATGGAATTAAAACCATCCCGAGCAAAATGGGTTATTTTTTGATCATTAAAGCAGCTTCACGTGATGAAGCTGCCCAAATGTTTATCAATCATCCACATTTCACATTTTTTCCTGGAGACGGCATCGAGATCATCGAGCTAACAAATACTCCAAGATCTTAAAAATTTCAGGCGGCTTTCTTCCCGCTAACGATTGTATTTAGCTGGATAACTAATCCCTTAAAATCCTCGACCTGAGTTTCTAAATGTTCAGCTGCTTCGCGGGCCTGACTTGAAGATCGAGTATTTTCAGTAGATGCTGAATCAATTTCAGTCATGGCTTTTTTTATTTCCTGAATGCTAAGTGTTTGTTCATTACTGGCCGTTGAAATTTCCATAATCATATTATTCACACTATTCACATTGGCGAATATTTCATCCAGCACATTGCTGCATTTAAGAGCTGTTTCAGTTCCCTGGTCTACTTTTTTCTGGCTCTTTTCAACCAATGAAGCAATTCTTGTTTTAGAAACCTCAACCGTTGCTTGAACTCTGTTCGTACTTGCTTCTAAGAGTGCACTAATCTCTTTTGCCGAATCTCCACTCATGCGTGCGAGATTTCCAATTTCCTCAGCGACCACCGCAAATCCCTTTCCATGCTCTCCGGCCCTCGCTGCTTCCACCGAAGCATTGAAAGAAAGAAGCTTCGTCTGGAATACGATTTCATTGATGATTTTCGTTTTGCTTTCAATATCGCCAATTATTTTAACAATATCTGAAATCTCTTGATTGCTTTGTTCAATCTGCTGTCTGATTTCAAAAGTGCTTGAAGAAATTTCGTTAATCGAAGCAATCACTTCTTCCACTGCAGCTTTTCCATCTGAAACGCTATTTTTACTAAGCTCTGAAACTTCTGCGGATTTTTTTGCATTCTCAGCATTGCTTTCAACTGTTGCACTCGTCTCTTCTAATGCAGCCGTTGTCTGTTGGAGAGCAGAAGCCTGCTGAGTGATATTTGATGAAAGTGAAGTGCTTGCTTTAGCAACTTCATTAATAATATGAGCAATCGTATTTGACCCCTTATCCAGGCTTGCTGAAATTTGATTAAGCAATTTTGATATATAAATGGCGAACATGTACCCAACACTGAGACCGCCAATCAATCCAAAGAACATGAAAAAGTTTTGCACATTATGCGTTTCACGAGCGGTTTCAAGAGCAGTTGCAACCCAGCTTTGTGCATTTTTATTTTGAAAGTTGATGAGATTGTTAATCGATTTATCATAAGCAGCGGCAGCTTCCGGACACTCCTTCAAAAAAATTCCCAACATCTTTTTATGATTTTCATCTCCGCCTTGCTTGTGTAGATCTAGAACGAGAGTTCCAATCTGTTTGAAATCAAGCCACTCGTGTTCTAAGTCTGCTATAAATTTTTCTTCACCCTGATGAACTGGCATTTTTTTATATTGAGCATATTCTGCTTCATAACTTTTTATTGCTTCTATTGTTTTTGCCACCGCCGCATCTTGCTCAGCTTTCGTTAAGCCTGAAAAACCAAGAGTGCGTAGATGAATGCGGACTTGTTGATAGCTGAGATACATGCGATCAATGCTGGTGAGTTTCGGCAAACTACTTGTAACGATTTTGTTATAGCTATCATCGATCTGATAACTTCCCCACTTACTCACGCCACCGACAAGAAGAATAAAAAAAACAAGACTTCCACACAAAAACAAAAGCTTTACCTTCAGACTGAATCTTTCGAGCATAAAAACCTTTCCTTTAGTTAGAATTTAGCTAGCAGTGCAAAGTTATCGAAACTCGCTTTTAAAAACTGAAGTGAATGTGAAGATTATGTGACGATTCCAACAAAATCGGTTTTAGTTGTAGGTTCCAACACACTTTTCTTGTTAATGAGCGACAAGAAAAGTGTGTTGGAACTTTTTTTATTTAGTAGCGGTAGATGAAGGTGATGGTTTTTTATTGTTAGTTGGTTCAGAAAGTTTTTCGCCGGCCTTTCTCACCGTTGAGTTTAGCTCTTTAAGATTTTGGCCAACGTATTTGTAGAAGCCTTCAGGACATTCGACTGAAATTCCTTTGTTGAATGAGCAGTCGCGAATTTCCTCTGTCTTTTTTTCTGCAGAAAGAATGAGTTCATAAATTTGGAGGTCATCTAGAATTTCCTGACTTAAGTTCGAACTCTTTTTTAATTTTTCCATTTTCACAAAAGCATTATCAAATTCTTCATCAATCATTCGACGGTACTTAATATTAAGTCCGATGATGTATCTGATATCTTCCATGATTGGTTTAACTCTCGTTTTGAAATCATCGCAGCTGTCAGCATCTTCACCATGGAGTTGAGCTACCAAGAGAATATCTCTAATTGCGTATTGATTAGAAGTTTCTTCGATAAACTGCTTTTCTTTGGCATCTTTACGATTGAAACATTTTTGCAATTGATCCTTAGTTAGTGCATGACTGTCTTGCAAAGTAAGTAAGCTCATTACTGCTAAAGCGATCAAAGTTTTCATGGGATCTCCTTTTGCAGTCTAATCGGCATAAATGAATTTCGCTTTAATACCGTACTTTTATACTAGGGAATTTTTTGACGAGTTGTAAGGAGTTAGTGATTCATTACAATAGAAGTATGAAAATACCTCCTCCCAAATCAATTCCTTTATCAGATCTTCTACCGCAAAAAGAAATTCTCCTTATGGGAGCGGGGCCGGTTCCTATTCCTAAGCCTATTGTTGAAGCGAACACGAAGATCATGAGTCACTTAGGTGTTTCAATGAAACAAGTAGTGGCACGAATTATTGAGATGGGACAGTATGTTTTCCAAACTCGTTCAACGAAAATTTTTGGCATTTCAGGTCCGAGTTCCGCTGCAATGGAGATGGCAACCTCTTCATTGTTATGGCCCGGTCGAAAAATTCTTGTTCTTAATTTAGGTACATTCAGCGGTCGCTTTTCTGAGATTGCCCGCGGAGTTGGCGCCGACGTTGTTGATCTTTTTACAGAAGAGCACAGACCATTTACTGAAGCACAAGTTCGCGAAGAATTATCAAAAGGTGGTTATCATGTTATTGCTCTCGTTCAAGGTGAAACATCTTGTGGTGTAAAAAACGTTAATCTTGAATCTATTGTTAAAACGGCGAAAAGTTTTGGTGTATTCACAATCGTGGATGCGGTCTGTACACTTTCTACAATGGAACTCCCAATGGATGATTGGGGAATTGATGTTGTTGTTGTTGGAGGACAGAAAGGATTTTCCGGTTTCCCCGGTGTCTCTATGATTGCCTATTCTGAAGATGCCTATGAGCTTGTGAATCGTCGTGAAGCTCTAATGCCACATTGGTGTTTAGATCCAAGACGAGCTCATAAATTTTGGGGAAAAGGAGAATATCACTACACTGCTCCGGTTTCTGGAGTTTTCGCTTTACACGAAGCTTTGAGACTCATTTGCGAGGAAACCTTGGAAGCTCGTTTCGATCGGCATAAAAATTCATCGCAAACATTGCAGGCCGGACTGGAGAAAATGGGAATGAAAATGTTGATTCCAGCAGAGTCCAGACTCAATTCTGTCGTCGCTATTAAAAACATAGGTGCTGTGAACACTCGCGAACTTATTCAACATATGGTTACTGAACATCAAGTTGAAATTTCGGGTGCATTTGGGCTCGATATCATTCGAGTCGGACAAATGGGTGAACAATGCCGTCCCGAAAATGTGAAGCGTGTGTTAGAGGCCATTGCAGCTTCATACAGACATTTTGGCGTTAACCTCTAGATTGAAATGCACTATTATAAAAT
>CBIHOP010000089.1:0-9962 GCA_966211385.1 uncultured Bacteriovorax sp. | reverse complement strand
GTAAAAAGTTGATGTTAAATTTTTTAACTGAAGTTGGATTGCTGAAGAAATGCGCTTCACTCACGTATTGCCCATCAACATCGTAGTACCGAACATCCAGATAGGGATTTCCGTTTTTATCTAAACGTTCATCAAAAGTAATTTTCTCCGGCGTAAGAACGTGTGCATTTTTTGAAAGCTTTGCTTGTTTAAGTTTAGCGTCGGCATCAATGAGTGTGGCCGCACATTTTTCACAGGCACGTGCAGTGACATCATTTTCAATTCCGCACGCGTGACAAAGTTTATAACGAAATCGAAATCCACACGGAGTGATTTTCATCGTAGCAGGATCTTGGGTAGCCCCTTTGCATTTACGACCAAAGTGTTCCATCACATCACCATCGTAATCAACATAACCCCAAAAGTGATTTTGGAAATCGCACTCAGGACAGGAGACGATAACCGGAACCGTATCTTTCGTTGGCCTCTTATCGGCAATCTCGGGTGTGTAAATATCATGCCCCATTCCGGTGTAATCGAGAATGAAGCAGTCACTCTTACCAGGTTCTAAGCGAAGCCCGCGTCCTACAATTTGCTGGTAGAGACTATTAGATTCCGTCGGACGAAGAATCGCAATGACATCCACGTGAGGAGCATCGAAGCCTGTGGTGAGAACGGAAACGTTAACGAGGTATTTAAATTTTTTATTTTTAAAGTCTTCGACGATACTGTCTCGCTCGCTAATGTCTGTATCGCCTAAAACTAATCGCGCTTCACCTTCAGGCAAGTAGGTCATGATTTCTTCAGCGTGTTTAACGGTACTGCTGAAAATCATGACACCTTTGCGATTGAAGCGCTCAGTAATGTCGACAATATTTTTTACGATTAAAGGAGTGAGGCGTTTCTGGTTTTTTAAAAGTTCTTCAACTTCCGCATGTGTGTACATACGATTTTTTTCAGTGAGTTCTGAAAAATCATAGCACGTAACAGGAATATCCACTTTTACCGGTTGAGTGAGAAATTTATTTTTAATCATGTAGGTGAGTGGCAGCTCATACACACACTGTTTAAAAAAACGATTCTGTTCTGTTTTGAGTTCTCCAAGATTGGAGTATTCGTAAATCCAACCCAGTCCTAGACGATAAGGAGTTGCAGTTAAACCTAATATGCAAAGTTTCGGGTTGCGCTCTTGAAGCTTGCGAATGACATCTTGATATTGAGTTGCACCTTCTTCAGCAACTCGGTGACATTCATCTATAACGAGTAGTGAGAAGTCTTCAAAAAAAGCATTGGGTGCGCGAGCAACAGATTGAACACTTCCAAAAATGGCCTTTTGATCCCAATCTTTTTTTCCTAAACTTGCAGAAAAAATTCCGGCTTCAAGACCATAACTTTTATACTTTTGATAATTCTGTTCAACGAGTTCTTTAACGTGGGCGAGAACGAGAACTCGTCCTTTGGCAATGCGAGCGAGTTCGGCAATAACTAAACTTTTCCCTGCACCCGTTGGAAGAACGATGAGAGCAGGTTCTCTTTTTTTCTGAAAATACTTAATTGTATTATCGACAGCTTCTTGCTGATAATCGCGCAGTTTGTACATATGACGAGATCGTAAAGCACATCTATGAAAATGTACATCTACTATTTACAACTAGATAGAGCTCAGATGTAAGACTTGTTAAAGGGACATTTCAAACCATTTTATTTAAAATCGTTTTTATGTTCAAACTTTTCTCTCTTTGCTTTTTATTTTTGCCGTTGTCTGTCATTGCAGGCGTAAAAGCACCTGCGATTTTGGAGCAGTATGAATTCTCGCAAAAAGAATCAGTAGAAGTTTTTCTAAAATTTCCGGAACTGCTTGTTTTAGATGTGGCCTCGGAATATGTGGCCCAAACTGAAGATGATGAATTCACACTCAAGCTATATTCTGAAATCTCTAATGACGTTTATGTCGTAAAAAAATCACTTCAGAACGATAACGTAAGCATTGAAAAGGCCTTTGTTCCTTTTGAAATAAACGTTCGTGAATTTGCTGGACCTATTCAAGGAGCTCTTTTTGAAACCATTCAAAAAGAAACGGGTAGTGAAAAACTGGCCAGACAAATGGCGGAAGCTTTCAAAGATGATTTTTCAACAACAAAGGGACTCATCGTTGATGCTCAATATTCATTAGCAGTGACTGAGTATTTTGAAAATGGTCGATTCATTAAGTTTGGTGATGTTCAACATGCAAAACTTGTTGTCGGTCGTGCCACATCAGAGCGAGTTTTGAAGCAAGATTTAAAAACTCTCACGTGGTCACTAACGAGTGAACTTTCTGAGTTCCAAAAAATATTTTACGCTCCAGTGAGATCAAACAGAGTTTCAAGTCTCTTTCAATTTAACCGAAGACATCCGGTCAAAAGAAGAATCCAACCGCATAATGGAATTGATTTTGTTGCTAAAAGTGGAACACCTGTTTATCCAGCTCTCGAAGGAACGATCATTGCGATGGGTAGAACAAGAGCAAAAGGAAATTACATTCTCATTGAACATGATAATGGCTATCAGACGACTTATGATCATCTTCGTAAATTTACAAAAGGTTTAAGAGTTGGTGATCGTGTCCAGCTCAACAATCAAATTGGTGAAGTAGGAAGAACAGGTTATGCAACTGGTGCTCATCTTCATTTCGGTGTTTTGAAAAATGACTTATACATTAATCCTGTTCTTCTTTTAAAAGAATACACTTTCGCTCAACGCGATTCATTTGAGACAGCTGACCTTGAAGAAGAGTCAGATCCAGAAACTACTTTCGTGCTTCCCCAATAGTATCCGCCATCGTTGCATTTCTTTCACCCATTGGTTTCGGTGAGCCCGTCGTCGTGTCTTTCATTGTTTGATGTTCAAGTTCTGCATTTATCTCGGCACCGAGGAGAATAACAAAGCTTGAAATATAGAGCCACATGAGAAGAACGATGAAGGCACCAAGTGAGCCATACGTTTTATTGAATTCACCAAACTCTGAAGCGTACCAGGAGAATCCGAGCGAAGCGACGGCCCATAAAACAGAGGCGATGACAGCGCCCCAGGAAACCCATCGCCACTTTGGTTTATGTCTGCTGGGAGCAAAACGATAGACCACTGAGAGAAAGAGTGAAAAAAGTCCGAGAAGAACAACCCAGCTTGCTGCCCCGACGATTTTTTCGATCGTGTCACCAAATTCAAAATTTCCCATGAGAGCGGGAAGTGCGATGACAACGAGAACTGCGACTACACTTAATACAATTCCTAAAAAAGTTAAACCAATTGCTACAAGATTTCGTTTGATGAAACCGCGTTTTTCTTTTTCATCATGAATGATATTCGTGGCCTCAATAATCGCACTGGCCGCTTTAGATGATGAGTAGAGTGAAAGGAGAAGGGCCACTATAGTAGAAATTCCTAAAGTGCTGCTCGCTTTTGCTGATAGAGTTGTGAGTTGATTGCGAAGAATTTCTTGAAACTCGTTCGGAATGAATCGTCCGATTTTAGAAATATGATTTGAAATTTCTCCTGGATCAGAAATCCATGCATACATGAGTACGATGGAAGTGATAGCAGGCACAAAGGCCAAAAATGCATAATAGGACATGGCCGCAGAAATTAGACTTAATCGATCGTTACCAATTTCGTCTTTGATTCGAAAGATAGTATCTTTCCAACCTTTCGCTGGAATTTGTGAAGGTTTCGTCGCCTGTCTTCCTCGCGAATTATCCTTAGCGGTCCCGTTGGCCCAAGTTGTTGTTCCCATAATAGTACCTCCGGCATTTAAAATGCCAGATCGATGCCATTAAAAGATGCTCAGAGTTCAACTAAATTTTTTTGAGCTTTTTTTGGAATTCTAGAGGTGTCATGTTTTCGCACTTTCTAAAGAAGCGCGAAAAGTAGTTAGGATCATCGAATCCAACTTCGTACCCAATTTCAGCAACTGTTAGATCTGAATAACTGAGTAAACGTTTGGCCTCAAGAATGAATCGTTCCTGAATCATTAAGCGAGGCGCTTTTCGGTGAGTGCGATTAAGGTGAGCGATAAGTGTTTTAGAAGTTACACCTAGTTTGCGGGCATAAAATTCTACAGCGTGCTCTTTTTTGTAATGAGTATTCACGAGATCGATAAATTTTTCAGATAAACTTTGTGGGAGAAATTGTTGTGTTCCTTTCCCTACGATGCGAACAATTTGAACAAGAAGACCTGTGAGATATCCCTGTAAACTGATATCGTAAAAATCCTGCGCCTCTTTAAAATCACGGTGCATTTCCTGGCAAACTGTAATCAGATTTTTTACTTCTAAATCACTTAATTCGAATACGTTTTCAGCAATCATCAATTGATTAATAAGCGAGCTGGAAATAGGAACATTCACATCTAAAGATTCTCGCTTAAACTCGATGACATAACCTTTTAATTCTTTTTCTAAAACACATTGGTGTACTTGACCTGGTTTCAAAATATAAAGCTGGTTTCCTTTGATCTGATGTTTATTAAAATCGATGACGTGAGAACCGTTACCTTTTTCTAAAATAATGATTTGAAAAAAAGCGTGTTTATGAGGAAGTAAAACATTTGGCACGACACGATCGTTCAAGCAATCAATTCTGATTTCGCTCAAAGACGCTTGGGTATATCCATGAGAATCTAATGGATAATAGATGTTCAAATCGTTAGAGTTAATTTTGTTGTCCAAATTATTTTTTATGTTTTCTTTAGTTTGTGTTTTGTGAATGTAGTATATGGTGTGCAGCAGTTAGACAGAAGAGAGATTTCACACTTTAAATAGCACAAACGCGTCTCTAATTGCCCAAAGAATTTTTCTCGAGAATTACAATTGGCCCCATCGTTGCTTTCTCATTTAAGTATGAGAACAGAACAAATTGATCATAAATATTTAGGGCGTGATTCAGATTCAGACAAAATAGAAGTCGAAAGGATTGCGGGTAGTTCAATTTTTACAACCGATGGGAGAACACACATTGATTTCGTCATGGGATGGTGTGTGGGGAATTTTGGTTGGGATAATCCAGAGATAAAAAATCGGTTAAAAAACTTTAAAGGTCCAGATTATGTCAGTCCCCATCATCTCTATAAACCGTGGACTGAACTCGCCCAAAGACTTCATGCTCTTGCTCCTGGAAAATTGAAAAAAAGTTTTAGGGCCACTGGCGGAACAGAAGCCGTAGAAATCGCTCTATCAGCGGCGATGTCTTATACCGAACGAACAAAATTTATTTCCGTTGATGGCGCTTACCATGGCGATTCCATTGTTGCTCGCAGTATCGGTTCACCGAACTATGGTGATTGGTATCGCAATCCTTTCAGTGCGCATAGAATGCGCACACCGCTCGATTCCCGAAGTGCAGAGCATGTGGAGTTGTGGCTTAAAAATAAAGATATCGCGGCGATCATTATGGAACCTGTGATTTGCAATAAAGGTGTAACGATTCCTACCCAGGATTTTATGAATCACATTCAAACGGCCTGTAAAAAATATGGAACACTTTTAATTATGGATGAAGTGGCCACAGGCTTTTTGAGAACAGGAAAAATGTTTGCGTCCGAGCATTATAATGTCCAACCCGACATCATGTGCTTGGGAAAAGCAATCAGTGGTGGATTCGCTCCGATGGGAGCCACATTGATGACTGATGAAGTTGCAGAGGCCATGCACTATGACAGTAGCTACTATTCAACTTATGGATGGCATCCTTTAAGTGTGGAAGCAGCACTAGGGACCTTGGATTACTTGCAGAAAAATTTTGCTTTTCTCCAAATGAACATAAGAGAAATCAGTCACTATATAGTCGAGCAACTGTCACTCATGGAATTTAAATTTGAACCGACCATCCGTCACAAAGGTATGGCCTTTGGAGTTTCATTTAAAGACAGGGAAGGCAGCTACGGTTCAAAGATTGTAGAAAAGGCACGTGACAATGGGTTGCTATTATCGGAAGCAGAAAGAGGTTTCACAATGTTTCCAGCGCTCAACATCGATAGGGCCACTGTCGATGAAGCTTTAGCAATTCTGTTGAAAAGTATTTAATTCAATAGCTAGACAAAATTGAAAAGCGCCATAGAATCATTGTATGGACCAACATCTGCATCACTCACATAACTTGTATCTCGTAGCACTTTCAATCCTGATTGCAATCTTCGCGTCCTATACTGCCTTAGATCTCGCCAATAGTGTGAGTAATTCACGAGGACGCGTTCGTTATATTTGGCTCATTGGTGGTTCACTGGCGATGGGTATTGGAATTTGGAGTATGCATTTTATCGGGATGCTTGCTTTTAAAATTCCTGGTCTCGATATTTACTACGACGTACCTCTTCTTATTCTTTCTATTGTTGTTGCGATTCTCGCCTCAGCGCTGGCACTCAATTTAGTAGCGACGAGAGAACCAACAACCCGGGCCTACCTAACGGGCAGCCTGCTCATGGGAAGTGCGATCGCAGGAATGCACTACATCGGTATTGCTTCAATGAAAGTTGCTGCTTTCATCCACTGGAATAGTTTTTTCGTTCTGCTTTCATTGCTCATTGCTTTCGCCGCTTCATTTGGTGCTTTATTGTTTTCTTTTAAATTGCGTGATGATTTGAGTGCGAAAAGTTTTATATCCAGAGGTATTGGTGGTGTTTTGATGGGGATCGCTATCTCAGGAATGCACTACACGGCCATGGCGGCAATGAGATTTACCCGAGACTCTTCAATCCTTTTGGACGGTCAACAATTACTCGCAACTGACGGACTAGCAACGGCAATCATCATTGGGACACTTGTCATTTTAGGTATTGCTCTTGCTGGATCAAATGTCGAAAGAGCACTTTTTAGAAAAACTATTCTTAACGATTCACTGGAAGATGCCATTCGGGCCCGCGATGAATTTCTTTCAATCGCGTCTCATGAATTGAAAACACCGCTCACTTCAATCAAGCTTCATATCGAGTTCATCATTCGCCAAATAGATAAAAATGAATTTGATAAAGATAGAGCTCTTCTTCAATTGCAAAAAACTAACAAGAGTCTTAATCGCATCACCAATCTTGTTGATGATATGCTGGACATCGCTCGCATTCGTACCGGTAAATTAACTCTTAATAAAGTGACAACAGATCTTGATGTTCTCATTGAAGAGGTGATCGAACGATTTAAACCACAATTTGAAGTGGCCGGTGTTCAGGGATTAACTTTTAATGCTGTCAAAGCTACAGGGCTATTTGATATTTTTAGAATTGAGCAAGTCATAACTAATCTACTCAGTAATGCGCTCAAATACGGCAATAAAAAACCGGTGGAAGTTTCGATGAAGATCCAATCTGGAAATGTCATCGTCTCATTTAAAGACAACGGGATTGGAATTTCAAAAGAAGATCAAAACAAAATATTCACTCGTTTTGAGCGAGGTGGAAGTCCTCCGCAAATTGCCGGCCTTGGTCTCGGACTCTCAATTGTCGAAGATATCGTTCGGGCGCACCAAGGAGAAATTTGGGTAGAAAGTGAAGTCGGGAAGGGCTCCACTTTCTATGTTTCATTTCCGTTAGCTTAACAATTCTTCCAATTTATCGAATGATCCCGTCCAGCCCATCATCATGCTTGGGCGTGCACCAGTAAACGTGGCAAGCTCTTCTTTCGTTGAATTTTTATCAATGTCAGTTTGCACTTTCACTCGTGTGTAATTGTTTTCTTCTTCTGTAAAAGTCAGTGTGACTTTCATATTGAGCGGCCATGTTCCTGAGAAAGGCGCACGAATAACATTTCCATTTTCATCGCTGAAATTTTGGAGATATTGCATACTGTATGGTTTTTCAATTTTCAGGTATTCGATTTTTCCATACATTTTCATCTGATCGTTGCCCATGCAATAAACAATGCTTCCGCCTTCACGAATATCAACATGTGTGTTTTTCATGGTCATACCTGTAGGAGGCAACCATTTTTCAAAATGCTCGGCATTTGTCCACATCTCAAAAACTTTTTCAATGGGAGCTTTGAATGAACGTTGAATGATGAAGGGCTCATTTCCTTTTGTTTCTTTTTCTAAATATTCTCCTAAACGATCCCAAGTAGAGTTTCCACTTGCTTGTTTAATGAATTTTTTTGTTTGTTCTGCAGCTTCAGCTGTTGCCAGGGCCATAGTCATTTCCATTTGCGTTCTGTCACCTTTTAAAGGAGTAAAGACTACAGTCACTCTAAAAAGAGCAGGCCGCTCTTCAAGATCAGTCCCACCATGATCGTAAACGAGACGCGCATTCTTTTCGACCTCGTGATACTTGGTTATGTTATGAAATGTCTCACCATTCGGTCCGTGCATAATATAATCCCATTTGCCACCCGGACGAAGGTCTTTACTGTTGGTTGTAATAGACCAACCTCGAGGTCCCCACCATTGTGCCGCTTGCTTTGGATCACTCCAAGCATCCCAAACAAGATTAACTGGAGCATCGTAAATACGAGTGAGATAAATTTCATTCGGTTTATTTTTTGCGGACATTTTTTTTCCCCTTATTTTTTTTGGCGGTCACAGTTTTTAAATATTCATCAAGACGATCAAAACTTTCTTCCCAAGATTGGCGGTATTGCTCCATCCAGTCAGTTGCTTCTTTCAATGGCTCAGTGTTGAGCTTGCAGGATCTAAATTGAGCATCCTTCGTTTTTGTCACAAGACCCGCGTTCTCTAAAACTTTTAGATGTTTTGTAACAGCAGGCAGGCTCATCTCTTTGAGAAAAGGTTCTGCAATGTCCGTGACGTTGGATTCACCCTCTGAAAGTTTTGCCAAAATCGCCCGGCGAGTAGGGTCCGCCAGAGCAGAAAATGTGAGACTTAAATAATCAATAGCGCCCATAGTAAACCTTTTGGTTAATTAACTGATTGGTTAAATATACCACCTGCTGTATTGATGTCAAGCTCAAGAATTCTTAAAGTACCAAAGGCCTGAATATTGCTATAATCCACTTATGTATTCGCGTTCTACATTCCTGACCGATTCGTTTAGTTTAGAAAAACATGAAGAATTAAAAAAGATTCGAGTCATTACAATATCTGCGGCAATCAGTTACCTCATCTGGTGGTGCCTGATGCGCTATTTATCACCAGAAGCTTATGATCCTCTTTGGCAAAGATTATTGCTCTCTTCCATCTCTGTTATTTTCTTTGTCGCAACTTTTGTTTTGAAAGATTTTTTGAAGTACACAAAATACGTGTATCTTCTCGCGTGGCTCTATTCATACCATCTACTGTTTTTATATTGGAAAAATGCGGACAACGCTTTCTACATTATCTGCAACATTATTCAGTTTCCTTACATCGTATTGTCATTTCCCACTTTGCGAATGGCTCAAGTTTACACTTACGTAAAAATTGCTGTCGTTATTCTCATTTCATTTTTTGTGTCCTACCAATCCATCACTCCATGGTTCATCGTGCTGACATACATTACGACAGGTCACTATCTCATGGTGGCTTCCATTCGCCATTTTAATGTCATGAATGGATTAAAGCGCAGTCATAAATCATTTGAGTTAACTCTTTCAAACATGCACGAAGGAGTTGTTGTCATTGATGATAAAGAAAAAATTGTGACTTATAATCCGACTGCTGAATATCTTCTGAATTTTTTTAATGGAAACGAAATCGGAAAATCGTATAAAGAAACAAATCTTTTCACGCATACAAGGCAGGAAAACTTATTACCGTTTTCAGTTGATAACCATCCGCTGGAACTTTCTTTCAAAGATAAAAAAGCTTTTAAAAATAAAATTATGAGTTTTGGTCTGAATGGCGAACATCAAAGATGGCTGCAAGTGAATATCCAGCCACTCGAAATAGGTGAAGCAGATCATATCCTCGTCACGTTCGCTGATTTTTCCCAACTCACACTGCAGCTGCAAAGAGAATCACTTGAGCACGCGACCCTTGCCATGAGTGGGCGCCTCTCTTCGCTTTTTACAGTCTCAAGTGGAATTGCC
>CBIHOP010000088.1:0-10112 GCA_966211385.1 uncultured Bacteriovorax sp. | reverse complement strand
GCTGTAGAAATTTCAGAAAGCTCGTTGAAGTCATCTCTTTGGAAAGATGGAATTGGGATGCAAGCTTTTACGATACATGCATTTCCAAAGTTTCCAGTACAAGCACGAGTTACTTTTTGAATTTCTGTTTGATCATCACATTCCCATGATGAAAGTCGAGAACAAATTTCTTTCACACAAGATCCTTGATCAGGTCTTGGGTAACATTGATCTTCATTATGCTTCGTTGTTGTTCCGGAAATTAACTGAGTATAAAATTCAGCGGCCAATTGGTCTGGATTTTTTTCAGCGGCCATCAAAGATGTAGACATAAGTAATAGTAAGAACCATTTCATAAGAGCTCCTTCATTGTTCTCTGTTTAAGAGGTATCAATTAAGGATAAGTCGATGAACTCATCTTGAAAAGGAAGATAGTAGCAGCATTGGCGGCATTGAGATGGGCCACTTGGGAGTTGATATTGATTTTTACGATTGAGTCAGAATTTGTCAGAATGTCCTTATCAATCCCATGACCTTCACTGCCAATAATCACGACGCATTTTTCTGGAAAGTTGAAATTTTGAATATCGATTGAGCCCTCGATATTCGCGGTAGAGATAATATGATAGCCCATATCTTTTAATTTCTTTAAATCTCCACGTACGTTAATGGAATGGTGTGTTTTCATGGCAAAGGCATTACCAGTTGAAACGCGAATACATCGGCGTAGATAAGGTGAGCAGGTTTTTTCATCGACTATAATTGAATTAACATTAAAACCGGCCGCAGATCTTACGATGCTTCCCACATTTTCCGGAGAGCTAAGTCCATTGAGCATAATGATTTTATTGTCTAGCTGATCTAATGAATAGTCGGACGGTTTCTCTGCCAGGAATAGAACGTCATGATGAATTTTAAAACCAGCAACAGATTCTAAAATTTTGGCATCAGCAAAAAAAACGTTTTCACCATTAAGGTTGTGACGTTTAAGAAAATCCTCTGTCGCTAAAATCTTAAAAACTATTCGACCAGAAGCTTTGTATTGTAAATAGACTTTTTCCGTTTCACCAATGATGAGATTATTGTCATGAAGAACGCGATCTCGCATTGAGATGAATTCAACAATGCGAGGATCATTTGATGAAGTTATTTCGATCATGACTTTAATAACTTCTTTAAATATTTACCTGTGTGTGATTTTGCATTTTTCGCAACTTCTTCAGGTGTTCCGGCAGCCACGATCTGACCTCCACCCGTTCCACCTTCAGGTCCTAAATCAATAACCCAGTCAGCAGTTTTGATAACATCTAAATTGTGCTCGATAATCAGCAATGTATGGCCTTGTTCAACCAGCTGCTGAAGAGCTCCGAGAAGTATTTTGATGTCTTGAAAATGAAGTCCAGTTGTTGGCTCATCAAGAACATAAAGACAATGTCCTTTTGTTCGCTTAGAAAGTTCACGCGACAGTTTCAAACGTTGAGCTTCCCCACCCGAGAGAGTCGTTGCGGGTTGTCCCAACTTCATGTAACCAAGACCAACTGACGTCAGTGTTGATAAAACACGATTCATCTTTGTGTGATTTTTAAAAAACTCTTCCGCTTCTTCAATCGATAAATCTAAAACTTCAGCGATGTTTTTTCCTTTATAAAGAACGGATAATGTTTCAGCGTTGTAGCGAGTACCTTTGCATTCCGTACAAGTGATATAAACATCAGGAAGAAAATGCATTTCAATTTTCTTAACACCATTACCTTCACATTCTTCACAGCGTCCACCTTTTACATTGAAACTAAAGCGGCCACTTTTATAACCACGAATTTGTGATTCATTTGTTGAAGCGAAGATATCTCTGATCTCATCAAACAAACCTGTGTAAGTGGCAGGGTTCGAGTGTGGAGTTCTTCCAATTGGAGATTGGTCGAGTTCGATAACTGTTTTGATCTCTTCCATACCAGTTAAAGAATTATAGTTCGCTTTGTGATAAAGAGTTTTATGTGTATTTGTGAGATATGTTTTTACGGCAGGTACTAATATCTTATGAATAAGAGTTGATTTACCAGAACCACTAACACCAGAAACACAAACTAAACCACCTAAGGGAATAGTTACGTCTAGTTTTTTAATGTTGTGTTCATTGGCGCCTGACAATTTAAGAAATTTAGAAAACTTCTTTCTTGTTTCTGGTACTGCTATCCTATCAGTTCCGTTGAGGAATCTGGCCGTTAAAGATTTTTTATCCTTTAATACTTTTTCTAATGGACCGTGAGAAACAATTTCACCACCATGAACACCAGCTCCTGGACCCATATCGATAATGTAATCAGATTCTTTCATTGTATCTTCGTCGTGTTCAACAACTAGAACAGTATTACCAATATCTCTCAATGCTTTAAGCGTGGTAATAAGTCGATCATTGTCTCTTTGATGTAGTCCAATACTAGGTTCATCCAGTACATAAAGAACACCTGACAAGGCCGAACCAATTTGAGTAGCAAGACGGATACGTTGAGATTCTCCACCCGAAAGTGTCATTGCGCCCCGATTGAGATTTAAATAATTAAGACCAACATCGAGAAGGAATTTTAATCGCGCTATGATTTCTTTAAGCAATTTCTCAGCAATGATTTTTTTCTCACCATCTAATTTAATTGCTGTTAAGTATGAGTGGCACTCTGCTATTGAAAGCGTACAGAGATCCATAATGTGTTTGTCACCGATCTTTGTAGAAAGAGCGATTTTATTAAGACGTAAACCATTACATGATGGGCACGTTTTAATGTTCATAAATTTTTCGAGCTCAATGCGGACTTTGTCAGATCCCGATTCTAAAAACTTTTTCTCTAGCCATGCTGTTAAACCAGGGAAAGCTTTTGAAAATTCAAAATGTGAATTTTCTGAAGTGAATGAATAGCGATAGATTTTATCTGATCCATTGAACAGAATATCTTTAAATTTCTTAGGCAATTTTTTAAACGGCCCAGAGATATCTACTCCTTCTTCATCGGCTATACTCTCAACCATTTTATAGAGAAATGAATTTCTTTTTGAAAGCGGAGTAATAGCACCTTCTAGCAGCGGAAGACTTTCATCAAAGATCATAAGATCCAAATCGAAAGTTTTAGTCTCTCCTAATCCATTACAAACTTCACATGCACCGATAGGCGAGTTGAAAGAGAAAAGTCTTGGCTCAAGTTCCGGATAAACGATGTTTCCGTTTGTAGATTTATTGTGTTCTGAAAACGTCAGCTCTTTATTGTCATTGACGAGAATGAGTACATTTCCCTCTGCTAACTTCAATGCATATTCAACTGAGTCGGCTAAACGTTTTTCTACATCATCTTTTAAAACAATGCGGTCAACGATAATGTCGAGTTGGAATTTTCCTTTAGGTGCTTTGAGCGATTCATCTAATTGAATGAAGTCACCATCTAAACGAGCGCGCGAAAATCCCATCGTCAAAAATTTAGAGATCAATTCTTTGAATTTTATTTTATCCGTATTGGGAATCGGAGCGAGAATCTGCAGCTTGGTTTTTTCCGGAAGTTTAATTACTTCACGTACAATTTGCGTTGGCGTGTATTTGCGAACTTCAATACCTGTTTCCGGATCGTAAAGTGTCCCAATACGTGCATAAAGAACGCGAAGATAATCATAGATTTCAGTTGTCGTTCCTACAGTAGATCGAGGGTTCTTGCTGGATGTTTTTTGATCGATAGCAATGGAAGGAGATAAGCCTGAGATCGATTCAACTTCCGGCGGTTGATATTGTCCCAAGAACTGGCGAGCGTAACTAGAAAGAGATTCAATATATCTCCTCTGCCCTTCCACATAAATTGTATCAAAGGCCAATGACGATTTTCCCGAACCCGATGGACCAGTGACAACAGTGAGAGTGTTCTTAGGAATATTGATAGTGACGTCTTTTAAATTGTGAACAGCAGCTTTAACGACTTTAATTTCGTTGATTGACATGATGATTTACCTCGAGGGCCGTTTTTAGTAAGTGCAAACATCCCGTAATATCTCCTTGATTTTTACCATAGAGATCAAATGCGGTACCGTGATCAACACTTAGACGAAGAAAAGGAAGACCCATACTTATATTCAGACCGACAAATCCAAATTTTGCTTTAAACGGTGCTAGTCCTTGATCGTGAAACATATATACGAAAAGTTGTTTTACGTTTTCGTTATGATGCGTGTGAAGTGTATCTCCAGAGAAAGGCCCTCTAAACTTTAAGGAACTTTGCTTTTTTAATACTTCGATTGCTTCATATATGCACTTATCTTCATTACCAAGGATGCCGTTTTCACCAACATGTGGATTTATACCGGCGAAGATGACTTCTTCAAAATTATAGAAATATTTTTGGAAAAACTCCAACGTGGTCTGCACTTTATTAACGATCAGGTCTTTTGTGATGACCGTTGTGACTTGAGATAAAGCAACATGATCAGTTACTAAGACCACATCCTGCTTAATTCCTTTAAACGTCATAGCAATGTTGGCGTTATTAAAATAAGCACGGAAAAGTTCAGTGTATCCAGCATAAGATTGACCATTAAATTTTAATTGGTCTTTAGAAGTAGGGAGCGTAACCAAAATATCTTTTGTGGTAACAATCTCCAAAGCTTTTAATAATGATGAGGACGAAGAAGGAACTGTTTTATTTTCAACTTCAATTGTCTGCAGATCTTTGAAAAGAGCAGGATCAAGTTTGAGATCGCTCAAGTTTGATTTCAAATCTTGGGCAACAGTAATAAGTTTGATTTGTTTACGTTCATCTCGAGATAGCATGAGAAAGGACTTTAGAAATATTTCAAGCCCTATACCCTTTTCATGCCCTTGAGTAACGTAAATCATAATGAGATTTTAATATAGTGTTTGTTTCTTTCGCGCTCGAACCAAACAACTGTTTCAGCTTTCACGGCCTTCTCATAGAGAGAATCTTTAATTTTTTCTTTCTGGGCCATGAATGCCGCTGTTTCTACGAGATCTTTTTTTGCTACTAAAAATACATGGTGTTGATTATTGAGGACGATAGGAGTTGTCAGGGCACCTTCATCAGTCCCTTTGAGCAGATTTACTAATTCAGGAGCGAGACCCTCTTCATCAATCGCATCCAGATTATTTACAGTCATTGTTGAGAAATTTTCAGGTAACGATGAATTGATTCTATATTGCTTGATCACATCTTCGAATTGTCCTTTTGCCAGCGTAGGAGCCACATCTCTTCCAATAGCGTAATCAACCAGGCTGTAACGGAAGTTCATGCGTGAATCTTTTGCATTGTTTTTATAGAACGTGTTTTTTACATCTTGTTCTGAAATGGCAATCATCGGCGAGATAACTCTGTTCACAAAATAGCTGAACTCGATTGCTTCTCTTAATGTTTCGAAATATTCATCATAAGTTGTATTTTGTTGTCTTAAAAAGTTTTTAAGTGAGTTTCTGTCCACTCCAAGTCTTTGTTCGTTACTTTTAATCTGAGCTTCAACTTGATCGTCTGTGATTGTGTAACCAAGTTCTGAAAGTTTTGCACGAATGAGGTACTTATTAATCGACATTTGTACAAGTTCTTCCGTGGTGTATGAATTTTGAGAGTAAACCATTCCGGCCACGTTTTTTTTGATTGGAATAATTTTTGAAAGTCGTTGAACTTGTGAAAGCGTGATGATGTTGTCGTCGACTACTGCTGCAATTTTATCGATGAGTTTTGCATGCGTGATTGGTGCAAAAGTTATGATCAGAACCAGAAAAAAAAAGCGACTTGCGAGCTTCATCGTCTACCTACTTAATGATGACTGTTTTCAGCTCATTAGAGTAAAATATCCGCCCCTACTACGCAAGTCGCAACTATCTAAAAAATCTATTTCAATAGGTCTTTATTCACGATCTTAATTTGTGCATTTTTACGTCCTTCAGCAAAGTAAGCTTCAAGGATTTTGTCGCGCTTTTGATCGTAAACGATTTTCTTATAAAGTGCTGGATCTACTTCTTTCCACTCTTTAACACCAAGAACTTTGATGATGTGAATACCAAACTGCGTTCTTATTGGAGGTGAGATATAACCGTTCGGCTTCCCGTTGATAGCTTTGAAGTATTCTGGAGCATACTTAACAGCTGGAACATATCCCATGTCCCCTGCTGCTGGTGCAGTTGAAGATTGAGAATATTTGTTCGCAAGTTCTGGCCACATTTGAGGCTTAGCTTGTAATTGCTTGTATACTTCAAGTGCTTTTTTGATTGCTTCTTCCACTTCTTCTTTTTCAGGAACTACACGGATTCTGAAAAGGATGTGAGCTGTACGATATTCTTTATTTTTTTGGTAATAGTCTTGAGCTTCTTTATCTTCAACTTTGATGTCTTGAAGTTTTTTCTCTAAGTCTTTTGAAATTTGTGCATGATAAAGAACATCTTCCATTTTTGTTTTAACGATTGGATCGTTTTGAAGATTAGCTTCTTTTGCTTTTTTAATTCCAATTTCACGATTGATAATATCGTTAAGAACTTTCTCTTTTGTTACAACTTTATCTGAAACAAACATGAGGTTTTGTTCAAAGGCCTGATCCAATTGACCTTTTTTAATCTCAACACCATTGACCGTTGCGACTACTGCTTCAGCATCTTTGTTCTGAGCAGAAACTGAAAGCGAAAAGAGTAACGAAAAAATGATAAATAGGGACGATGTTTTCATCACAAGTATCCTCGAAAAGTTTATTTCTTAATGATAACAGAATTTTAAAAGAAGGAAGTAAAAAAGGATTATGTGGTAATTAATTGTCCGCTAATGTCTCTTGAAAACTTGAGTAAATCGCTTTGAGTGACGAGTGTCTTGTGAGTGTAGATAACTTTGTAATCTGGAGTGAATTGATAGATTTTTGGTCTTGAGATAAAGAAGTTCACAACGCGATCGCGGAGTTGAACATCACTTTCTAAGAACTGACGATCAAACTTTAATGTAATGGCCGCGCCACCAACTTGAACCGATTTCAATCCTAAAGTTTGAAGATGAATTCTCGTTTCCAAGACAACAAAAAGGTTTGCGAGTTCTTCACTGAAGAGGCCATAAACATCCTGGAATTCTTCCTTGATGTTTTCAAGCAATGTCAATGTTTCGCAATTTGAAAGTCGTTTGTACTGCTTTAAGCGTTCACTTGGATCGCTAATGTAGTGATTAGGTATGAATGCAGGAAATGGAGTGACGATTTCAATATCTTTTTTGAGCAGTTTCTTTTCACCGCGAATTTCATTAATCGCATCTTTTAAAAGTTCCATATAGAGCTCAAGACCGACAGCTTCAACATGTCCAGATTGAGTTGCTCCCAGGATATCTCCTGCTCCTCTGATTTCTAAATCAACGGATGCAATGTTGAACCCAGCTCCCATATCAGCATATGTTTGAAGAGCATGAAGTCTCTTTTGAGCAATCGTTGAAATTTCTCTCAATTTTGGAACGACAAAATAAGCGTACGCTTTTTTATCAGAGCGACCGATTCGTCCGCGCAACTGATGGAGTTGAGCGAGACCATATGTATCAGCACGATCAATGATCATAGTGTTGGCATTAGGAATATCAATCCCCGATTCGATAATGGTTGTGGCGATGAGAATCTGATAACTGCCATTATAAAAAGCGTTGATCTTATCTTCGAGTTCTTTTTCGCTCATCTGCCCGTGCGCAAAAGCAATCTTTGCTTCAGGGGCAAGCTCGCGAATAAAGCCAGCATATTCTTCAATGTCGTGGACTTTGTTATGAACAACAAAAACTTGTCCCCCACGTTGCAGTTCTTTTTGAATCGCATTTTGAATCGTTAAATCATCTTCTTTAATGACGTATGTTTTTATCGATTGGCGACGTGGCGGTGCTGTTTTAATAAGCGAGAGATCACGCAATCCAAGGAAAGCCATTTGTAATGTTCTTGGTATAGGTGTAGCAGTCAATGTCAAGAAATCAACTGATGCTTTCATGAGTTTCAGTTTTTCTTTGTGACCAACACCAAAGCGCTGTTCTTCATCGACGATTACAAGTCCAAGATCAGAAAACTTCAATTTATCCGAAAGAAGTTTGTGAGTTCCGATGAGAATATCAATCTCACCTTTTTCTGCCTTTTCTAAAATCTCTTTAGATTCTTTAGCGGATTTGAAGCGTGAGATGAACTCTATGCGAACCGGAAAATCTTTAAATCTTTTTGCGAAAGAATTGTAATGTTGAAGCGCGAGAATTGTCGTAGGAACAAGCACGGCAACCTGTTTTTTATCTTCAACTGCTTTAAAGGCTGCACGCATGGCCACTTCTGTTTTACCGAAACCAACGTCACCGCAAACTAGGTAATCCATCGGCACAGGTTTTTGCATGCACTCCAGAACTTCTTCTATGGCACGCGCTTGATCAGGTGTCTCCTCAAAAGGAAAAGCTAATTCAAATTCGCGGTAGAGATGATCGGGAGGTGAAAAGGCAAAGGCCACAGACGACTGTCGCTCTGCTTGTAGTTTTAGTAAATCAAAGGCAAGTGTCTTTGCAGAGTTTCTTGCACGCGCTTTAATCAACGCAAATTTATTTGTACGAAGACTATCGGTCTTTAACGAAGCCGCGGAGTCCGCATGCTTTTGAATAAGATTTAATTTATAAACCGGAACATAAATTTTATCGTTGTCAGCATATTTCAAAACAAGAAAGTCACTCTTATCACCGCCGATATCCAGTGCTTCTAATCCAAGATACTCACCAACACCATATTCACTGTGAATAACAAAGTCGCCAGCCTTTAAAGTGGCCAGCTGTTCAGCGAAAAGATCGAGATCAACTTTTTTATATTTTTGCGTTTTAGTTTTCTTAGCTGCGAATAAATCACCATCAGTAATGATGAGAAAACTTTCACCTTCGTAGTAGAAACCTTCATTAACTCTGAAATTGAGAAATTCAATCCTGCGTTTTAAATCTTCTGGATAATTTTGCAGATCAATCAAATGCTGAATTTCATTTTTTGAAGCTTCACTATATGAAGAAAAGTAAATCTTTCCCTTAAATTGAAAATGTTTTTTCAAAAACTGCAGAGCTGCAACGATATAATCTGGTTTAGGTAGTGCGGGATTTATATTTTGATTTAAGAAAGTTTTAGTGCTTACCAAGTGGAGATCAATCTCATCAGAAACATCACCGAAACTCATATTCAAATTAAGTTGATCTATGAGTATGTTTTTTCGTTCTCCCATTTCCGATATAAACGAAAAATCGTAGATCTTAGATGGTTCTGGAAGAATGACTTCACTATTTGGATTTTCTTCCGCTTGTTCATATTCAACTCGAAATGTTTCAACTAAGTCGAGATGTGCTCTTTGCGTATCACTCGCACCCAAAAATAAAAATTGGGTTTGAGTTAAATCGAAATAGCTGGTGACAGATACGCTATCTTTAAAAAACAGCGGAAAATATGCAGGATAGTTTTCGAAAAGCTGTCCATCGCTTAAGCGAGTGAGAACCGCCTTTCTCACTTCAAATTTATTTTTTAATGAAGGTCCAAATGTGGGAAGGTTCTCTCTTAAAGTAACGGGGAATTCGTGTTGAGCAAGAATGCGAGCTGCAGGCGCTACCCATACAGTCTTGAAAGTTTTTTCACGAATTGTTTTTTGTGTGTCTAGATCGATGGCATGAATGCTTTCGATAAGATCATCAAAATAAGATAAACGCACCGGATCTGATCCGACAGGATAGAGATCGAAGATCTGCCCTTTTTGAATAAATGTTCCCGGTTCTTCTACTGAAGTCACAGATGAATAGCCGATGTTTACTAATTTTTTTGCAAGATCAGTTGGTGAAATGATGTCTTCAACATTTAAGTCAAAACTAAATTCATTGAAAAACTTTTTAGGTGGGGCCTTAAGTGAAAGCGCTTCGAATGAAGTAACAAGAACAAATTTTGTTTTTGACGGATCAAGTCGATTGAGTTTGCTCAACACTTCAAGTCGTTCATAGAAACATTTTTCGGATGAGATCACGCCAGAATATGGCGATGCTTCAAGACCTGGATAAAAAAGAATCTCTAAAGAGTCGTTGCCCCGAGTTAGCTGCAGTGAGGCATGAAATTCTTCGGCTTCATCGTTACTTGAGGCCACGATGACCTGCGATTTT
>CBIHOP010000087.1:0-10151 GCA_966211385.1 uncultured Bacteriovorax sp. | reverse complement strand
TGTTGTAGCGAAAAAAGAAATTCAAGCTCAGCCAGCTGCAGTTAAAAATGTGATCTCTATGTCGCCGGCTAAAAAAGTTGAAAAACCAAAACCAGTTGTCGCAAAAGCCGCTGCACCTGTTACGAAACAAACAGGAACTGATGGGTCACAAGTTCCCCATCATTCCGACAAACGTTTTGAAGATGTTTAGAAATCTAAGGAAGCGCGCAAATGTAAGTCACCCATGACTAACACCGTTACCATGACCATCTTTATCGACGCCCTCCCAATAAATGAGGGTGTCGCTAAAGCCGGCATCAATCAAAACATCACGCAGTTCCTGAGCGTCCCACATTCTCCAGTCATATTTAAAGACCTTCTCGTATTTAACGCCATCACGGTGAGTTTTGAAGTGAATGTAATAAAGGCATTCAGCTGTTAATGGATTGTAGCGATGACAATCCCAATAGTAAGTGTGATTTTTGTGTTTTACTGATTCTTCAAGTGGCTTGCGAGATTCTGTTCCACCAAAGAGATCGATGAAAAATGCTGAATCTTTTTTCAAGTGTTTTCTTACCTTAGTGAAGTAAGTCACAAGATCAGCGCGTTTTTTGAATAAGTAGTATGAGAAGTTAAAGGCCACAATAACATCGGCCTTGAAATCAAAGTCGGCCATAACGTTGGCGTTGATATATTTCATACGCTTCTGCCCGTCTTCCGTCAGTTCGCTATAGTGATTTACAACCCCAAAAGAAATAGGCTCAATATCTAAATCAATTCCATAAGCTTTGTGTTCGTCACTTTGTTTTACCCATTCGCATGCCATCATCCCCGTTCCACAAAAGTCTTCGCGAAGAACAAGAGGTTTTTTTCCATAGATTTTTTTATACTCACGATTAATAAACGAAATGTCTGCTTCAGGATTTTGAACTGAAGATAAATAAAGACGGTACTTTTCATCGCGAGATAGTTTCATGTTGTTCCTTTATGTGTATGGGTATCAATAACCTTGATAGGATTTTACTTCAACTACACCTGATTGGTAAGTTGAGTTGATAACGCTTTTTCTTCTGAAGCGCTCATCGTTTGTAATATAAACTGCACGGGCCAGTTCAATGAACTGCGAATCAAATTTTTTTTCACGTTCACAATCGCGAATATCATCTTCGATTTTCCAAAGTTTCATATTCACTTCAATCATTTGATTCAAATGATGGTCGATATCTTTTAAACTTAAAGATTCGAGTTTTTGCATCAATAAATTTTCTTCTTTTTTTACATGCGCGAGTTTCGTGGCATCAGTAATCATTTGAGATTTAATTTTGAGAATGGAAATTTTATCGACCAATTCACCGAGCGAAATTTCACATTGTATGTTCATCAATCTATTTCCACATAAACGATTTCAGTAATTTCATAACTCACGATTCCTTGAGGGACGCGCACGTCGATTGTATCACCAACTTGAAAACCAATCAAAGAACTTCCTAAGGGTGATCGCCAGCTGATGCGATTTTTTTTGGTATCTATTTCATCGACACCTACAATGCTTATGGTCTTTTCATTACCCTCTTCATCTTCAATGGTAACTGTCGCTCCGAATTGCACTTTTTCATTCTTAATTTTTGTGGGATCCACGACGACAGAAAGTTCAATTCTTTTACTTAAAAACCGAGAACGCTTGTCGATTTCTCGTAATCTTTTTTTACCATAGAGGTAATCAGCATTTTCTGAGCGATCGCCGTTACTAGCGGCCCATGCGACCACTTTTGTAACTTCAGGTCGCTCAATATGCACGAGCTGATGATACTCATCCTGCAGGCGTTTTAGCCCTTTTGGCGTAATGTAATTCTTCTCTTTGCTGGATGATGCACTCTGATTCATAGCTCCTTAGTTTACTCTATTGAGCGAAGTATGCTAAGACTAAAGTCATAAGGAAAATAATATGACAGCAAGAAAAGTTATCAGAATGGGTCATCCCACTCTCCGTCAAGTGGCCGAAGATGTCTCTCGCGAAGAAATACTCTCACCGGAGTTTAAGATTCTTTTGCAGGATATGTATGACACGATGAAAGTTGAAGGTGGAATCGGCATTGCTGCTCCTCAAATCAACGTCGCAAAAAAAGTCACATTGATCGAACTGCCCGCTTCTTCCCGATATGGTGAATTCGCCGGTACTCCGCTCATGATCATCATCAATCCAAAGATGAGTTATGAAGATGAAACACTTCAGGGATTTTGGGAAGGCTGCCTTTCTGTTCCGGGACTCCGTGGATATGTCGAGCGCCCACGTAAAATCAAAGTTGAATATTTAAATGAAAAAGCAGAGCCTAAAACAATTGTTGCAGAAGATTTTTTAGCAACAGTTTTTCAACATGAACTCGATCATCTTTTCGGAAAACTTTACATCGACCGCATAACTGATACGACTAAAATTACTTACAACGAAGAGTTCACAGAATTTCATGTCGACACCAAACCTGAAGATGTACTAGACGAATAGAAGGCAATGAAAGTTATTGCGAAAATTCATTCTCCTTTTAAAGAAAAATTCTCCATTCCTCGTCAGCCAGGGCTTACGTCAATTGCATCGACCATTGAACTTCTCTCTCCCTATGATCGAGAAGAAGCACTCAAGGGTTTAGAAAACTACACGCATATTTGGGTTCTCTTTAAGTTTCATGATGTTCAAGAATCTGACTCATTAACGGTTAGACCACCACGCCTTGGAGGTAATGTTAAGCAAGGTGTATTCGCGACACGCTCTCCCTTTCGCCCGAATAACATTGGCCTTTCTCTCGTTAAAATAAAATCGCTGCAAAAAAATTTCATCACAGTTATTGGGGGAGATTTCCTCGATCAAACTCCAGTTTATGATTTGAAACCTTATATAAAAGAAATTGAATGTGTCGCTGATGCGCGCTCTGGTTTCACCGATGAACAAACTCATCAACCGCTGGAAGTTGTTTTTGAATGTGACGTTGATGAAGATTTGAAAAAGAAACTGATTGAAATTTTATCGCTTGATCCGCGTCCTCGTTATCATCAAGACGGGCAAAAGACTTATGGATCAAAATTCGAAGATGTCGATGTTCATTGGTGCGTCCGTGACAACACTGTCATTGTCACGGACATTCTTGCTACTTAACTTTACAACCTGTCGTTGCAGCTCCTAAACCTTGAAGGCCAGCTGTTTTTGTGTCAGCTGAATTGGCCTGAGCTTTTTTCTTTTCCTCAATTTGTTTCATGATCTCTTCCTGTGTAGTCGCACATGGAGGAGATGCTTTCACCGTTTCCTGAGGGGCCTTATTTTTTGATTCAGCTTTAATCGCCGATGGTTTTTTGTCTGAAGCAAATCCACAAAGAGATACCGACATCATGACTACTGTTAAAAACTTTTTCATCTATTCCTCACTGTAATTGATATATTTCATTCCCATCAAGTAGCGATATAAAAATCTTGGCATTTTTTCTAAAAGGGCTACAACGATTTTCATTCTCGTTGGAAAAACATAAAGGACTTTTTTCTTTTCCAGTGCGCGCTTTATTAATCTCGCTGCTTTTTCAGCAGGCATAATAAAAGGCATCTTATGATTATTCTGCTGAGTTAGTGGCGTATCGACAAAGCCTGGCGCGATAGCAGTCACATTGATCCCCATAGGCTTTAAATCAATAGCGTAAGACTCACATAATTTTAAAACCGCTGCTTTTGAAGCACTATAAGCGCCAGCTCCTGGAAGTCCCATAAAACCGGCCACAGAAGCTGTAGCGACTAGATGACCTTTCTTCTTAGGAAGCATGATTTCCAGAGCAACATCAAAGGTATTGAGCACACCCTTTACGTTGATATCGATAATTTCGTTTGCGACAGAAAACTGCGGAGTTTTAGATTTTGTTCCAACAGAGCGACCAGCATTGGCAATCATGATATCCAAATCACCACGAGCAAAATCATTTACAGCGCGATGAAGATCATCACGTTTAGTGACATCGACTTCGTAACAGCTCAGCTGCTTATACTTATTGCGAATTTCCACTGGGAATTTACTCAAATTACGAGCGCAAATGCCTACTCGATGGCCTTCTTCCAAATAGAGTTTCGCTAGTGCCAGACCGATTCCCGTTGTTCCGCCGGTAATGAAAATATTCAAAGTCATTCTCCCAAAAACAAAATAACCACTATAGTCTAGGCCCATTGTTGCGTGCATACAACGTTTTAGCGTGTTCATGACTTGGAGTTTCAAAGTCCCCGAGGCTCAATTTTTTCAAAAATTCCCTTAATTTTCCCTTGACGGTAATGCCCAAAATCCTTATATTTTAGCTTCTTCATACATACTCGGGGGAGTAGTTAAGTTGGTTATAACGTCTGCCTGTCACGCAGAAGGCCGCGGGTTCGAGTCCCGTCTCTCCCGCCACTTTTTAAAGAATTAATAAGCCACCTTTGCGGTGGCTTTTTTATTTCTCTAATCCCGAAGAAATTCAAACGTCTTCTTCGCCACACTCTTGAAGGCCATCATCGCCTGCTCTTCTGATTTTATATTGGTGAATCCAATCACCAACCCATATTTTTTCTTCTTGCCGCTAAACCATTTGGATAAGGGATAAACCAAGAGTCCGTTTTGTTGCCATAACTCTGCAAGTCCCACGTCATCTGATCCTTTCTGTAGATAAGCGATCAGTTGCATTCCTCCATCGGTTGATTCCAATTTGAAGATTTGAGGAAAAGTTTTTTCAAGCGCATTGATCACAAACTTTCTTCGCTGTTGATAAAGAATGCGCATTTTTTTGAGATGTTTGTAGAAATGTCCGTCCTGAATAAAACGGGCGAGAACTTTTTGAGTCAAGAGTGGCTGACTGGTTTCAAAAATTTCTGCATTTTCTATGAACGTTGGAACAAGAGCTGCAGGAATAACTATGTAACTAGTCCTGATAGCAGGCATGATCGTTTTGCTGAAAGTTCCAACGTAAATTACTCGATCACTAACATCCAAACTTTTGAGAGCGGGAATAACTCTTTTCGTGTAATGAAATTCTCCATCGTAATCGTCTTCAATGATCCAGGATTTTTTTGAATCGGCCCATTTTAGGAGCTCATGTCTTCTCGCAAGTGACAGAGAAACGGTCAATGGACTTTGGTGTGTCGGAGCGGTTATGACTATTTTTGCATCAGAATTATGTTTCTTAAAAAAATCAATATTGAGTCCTTGCGAATCAACTGGATTGAAATAGAGTTTATTCACAATACGCTTAAGCAATTTAAGACCAAAAATATAACCGGGATCTTCAAAAACTATCTTGTCATTTTTTTGAGCGAGCGTATGCAGAATTAAAGCAAGACTGTGTTTATAGCCGCTCGTGATGATGATTTGATCTGGATTGCAACTAATTCCTCTCGACACATTCACATACTGAGCAATCGCTTCTCTTAACGGTTGATGGCCAGTCACTGGAGGATTCAGCAAATCGGCAGGATCCATTTTTCTAATAACTCTGCCTGAAAGTAAAAGCCAAGTTTTGTAGGGAAATTCATCAAGCGCCGGAGTTCCCAATCTAAAAAGACCTTTTGATTCGCGAATTTTCATGATGGAGACGAGCTCAGGGTCTTTTAGCTGAACAGACTTTTCCCGTGTTTGCTGGCGAATGACAAGATCAGGATTAACGATTGTTCCTCTCGGTCCTTTGGTGATCAAGTAACCTTCACCTATTAGCATGTCGTAGGCGGCCTCCACTGTTCTTTTAGCAACTTTAAGCTCAGCTGACAGATTTCTAATTGATGTCACTTTATCGCCTGGTCGCATGGAACCATTCTGGATGCTTTTCCTCACCCTATTGTAAATGTCTTTATAACCAATCCCCACTTTATGACCTACCTGTTTTCACGAAATGTGTCACTTTTAAGTATGTCACAAAATTCTATAATAAGCTCATGAATGTCACAAAAAAGGAGATCATTATGACAGCTCGACTAAACCATTTTGAAACTGTACCTGCGCTCATGAAAGAATTGTTTGACCTGAGCATTGCCTCTTACAAATCTTCAATTAATCACACGATCAAAAATCTTGTTGAGATTAGGGCCTCTCAAATCAACGGATGCGCCTTTTGCTTAGATATTCACGTTAAGCAGGGAAAAATTGCGGGAGAAAAAGAAATCAGAATGTTCCATGTACCTATTTGGAGAGAATCGCATCTTTTTACAGCGAAAGAAAAAGCAGCTCTGGAACTTACAGAGGCACTAACACAATTGGGCAAAAATGGAGTTCCAGATGATGTCTATGCAACAGTAAAAGAGCATTTTTCAGATTCTGAAATTTCAGAACTAACTTTTGCCATTGCTCTCATCAACCTCTGGAACAGAATTCAAATTTTAGCTCAAGCAGAGATTGGTTCACGAGATGCGGCCCAAGGTCTCGAGAAAGCTGGATACAGTTTATAAAAGGATAAGTATGAAAAAAAATTATGATGTGCTTATTCTTGGAGGCGGTCCTGCTGGTCTCAGTGCTGCTTTAGCAATCGGAAGAATGGCAAGGACCGCTTTAGTTTGTGATGATGGAAGACCAAGAAATGCATCCTCACAACATATGAACAATTTTCCTTCGCAGGATGGTGTCCATCCTGCTGATTGGAAAATCAAAGTAAAAAAAGATCTCCACAAGTACAACACTATTGAGATCGAAAATAAAACTGTTAAGACGTTGCAAAAAAAGGATGGTTTTTTTGAAGCCGTTGTCGGCGAAGAAGTTATCACTTTCAAAAAAGTCATTCTCGCACCACGATTCCATATGTTTTTCTAGAGTGACAAAGGCAGATTCAATTCTTGCAAAGGAAGATTGATTTGATCATACACCTATGGTCGATAACTTTCTTGATTGGTACCGCTAATGCCTTTCTGCTAATTCAGGCATTTAATCTTTGCTCTAGGCGCTGGAACAATCCAAACCATCATGCCCCCCAATTGGAACCTCCTCTCTTAAAGAAAGATCCAATGACTTAAACTAGATCGATGAACCTTCCCCAAAAGATCGCTCCATCAAATCAATATCATCCGACAGCGATTCTATCATTAAAAGAATAAAGATTAATTGTCTAAAAAAATCGACTATATCAATTCGGGACAGGAAATTCTTGTTACCGTAAAGGATTCATTCAACAATTCCGTAAAGTATTGGAGTTTATAAAAATAACTCTGAGTTTGAATTTTGTATAAAAAATATCTTATTCTAATTTTAATAAATACACTAAATATCACTTTAGCGTCTGACATAATTTATAATTACAATCGAAAAAATAATTTAGATATTGAGACAAAAAAGATTATTACTGTTCTCAATATTCTTCCTACACTAAAATCTGTGATCAATCCCAATCTTGATACTTCGACTGCAGCTTCATGCAATCCAAGCCTCCAAGCCATTTCCAACCCGGTAGACACCGACGATCTTCAAACTTCAATTATTACTGACAACGGCTGCATCATTTATAAACTGCACGAAGAGATGGTTAATATGAGTTCCGAAGCGGACATCACTGAAGCAGAGGCAAATGAGAAACTTGGTTTCAAAGCATCTGATACGATGGCCAACTTTATAAAAAATAACGATTTCGAAAAAGCTTACAGTTATTTCCAAATTAATTTTGATAAAGACGTACTGTATAAAACAGACAATGAAGGGAACTCAATATTTCATCTCTTGGTTCAAAAATGTAATGATCCAAAAGCACAAGATCTCTTTATGCTACTGACAATACCGCCAACATATTACAAACCCAAATATATTACCCCTTTGAAAATAAAAAATTCGAAAAGCGTCAACGACGACCGAAATAAGAAATGTCAAAATCTAACTAGAGAACAAGTCTTCAAAAAATTCCTTGCTGAAGATTTTATAATATTAAAAAACAATAAGGGTAAAACTGTTTACGATTTCTTAGAACAAAAGTGTCAAGACTCACTTTTGATGAAATCGATGGCTTATGAATTTAAAAATCATAAGGACACCCTAATAACAGGTAAAGAATTCACCTTAGAAAAGCTTAAATTTTTATTTCCTCAAACCTACAGAGAAGAATTAATAAACTTTCTAGATAATTTTCCAGAAGAAAAGGCTTTAGCAATTGTCGATGGAATTAATTTTACAAATTTCGATTTCATAGATCCATATAAAAAAGATTATGTTTTTAAATCCATTTCCCCTGAAACAGCTCTTGGAAAAAAATTATTTTCGAAATTTGAAACTGAAGCAATTAGAACAGCAGAAACTGGAGACAAAAATATTCAGAATCTAGCCTTGTATTCATCTAACAATTTAGAAATTCTAACAGTAAAGAATTCCGATGGAAAATCCTTGCTGGAGCTTATGAGAAATTCAAGCCCCGAATTATATGAGAGCTCTTCAAGCGATTTGAGTGAATATGTGCTCAAGGAACTAAGAGAAAAAGGCACAGTTCCAATGCCTCTACTGGAAGAGTTTCTTCGAAATGGAAAAATCTTAGCACATCCAACAAGTATAGATAAAAAATTCTTTGAAGTGGTAAAAGCATTACCGGATCAAGCAATCAAGAAGCAGATTTTGAATGCATTCAATTTGAAATTAGATCACGACTCTGCTCCAATTCGAGAATTGACAAACCTATTTAACAAAACAAATGATGAACTAACAGAATCAATTGTCTTTAGTGTTGCAAACGAAACTTGTGACATCTTAAAAAGTTATGAAAAAAATCTTCTCTGCTCCAAATTTCAAGAAGGCTTGCAGCAGATTTCCGTAACTAAAGGAATCAGTCTGAGTAGATCTGTAGCACTTGCACTTATAAATTTGATTGACCAAGCAACACTAACTGGTCAAAATACCGCCGCATTTTTATTAATTAACCAGCTTGCAAAGCTTAATCCAGAATTAGCCTCTGATTTATTGAAAAAATTAAATCTAACTGATTCTACACTCGACAATAAGTCTTACAATATTTTCAAACCAATTCTAATCGAAAAATTGAGCAATGGTCAGCTTGACTGTAGCCCTTATCGGTACCGCATGAAAGAATTTGTTTCAAAATACTTCTCGACTGCAATTGATTCTGATTGGGAAGATAAAATCGATATTGATCCGTGTTTGACGAGCCAAAAAAAGAAACTAGAACCATTGCACTTCATTGGCTTGACTCACGACAATCGCCCATTACTTTCTGCCGAAACTTTTGAGGAAGTTGTTGAACGTGAAGCACGCCCCTATAAGGATTCAAGTATAAGAGTTTACGAACTTACAAAAAATGGGGACTATATAGGAGGTATGAGCGAAGCTTACATGTTGTCCGGTAAAATTAGCGATATCAAATCAGTCAAAACTATTTTAAATTCTGCAACCCTAAAATCCTACATTACAGGCCAAGAAGTAAACGAATGCCTTGGTCTATGTAATTCTTTACTTATACTTAATACAGGTATGAATTTAAGCAACATGGTTAAGGAAATAAGAGAAGATGGTGCAATATCAGGAATAGCCTCCCTTGTAGTTTCAGCTTTTTTTCCGAATCCTTCAAGTTTCACGCGCGCAGCTGGTACGGTTATCGGAGCGGTACGGAGTGCTTTCAATTTTCTTTCTGAAGAACTTTCTGATGGAATCGATGCAATGGAGTGTAGAGAGGATTGCAAGATTGCTGGTGAACTAAAAAACTACGATGAGCTAGCTAAAGCAAATAAAGAAAAAAAGAAAATTTTTACCGAACTTCGAAAGCAAGATGAACACATCCGAAATATGTTAAGTGAGTATAAAGAGACGTTAAATATTATGAATATGAATTCAAATATTGAACAAGTTAATCTTCTTAAATCAGAGTTCACATTTCAAATATCAAACTTACTTAAAGAAGCATCCGCGATAAATCTCAAATTTGAAAAAATTGCAAACTTAAGAGTATCTAATGCAAAAGAAGTTGAAATTTTAGGTAATGAATTCATTAATGCTAGAAAAAGTTATCTCGATCAGATGATTGGCATTTCTAAGTCAGCAAAGGAAAAGGCAAAAACAATAATCAAAAACTCTGAGTATCATCACAGTACAGATAATGAAGGCGATCCTAACAAATTTCCTAAACCAGAAAAGCCTGAGAAACCTGAAACGAATACTCCCAAAACACCTGAAGAACCGAAAAAACCGGCCGAACCTAAGACGCCT
>CBIHOP010000086.1:0-10202 GCA_966211385.1 uncultured Bacteriovorax sp. | reverse complement strand
CCGCTTCCCTCTCCAAAAAACGCAAAACTTATTCTAAGAACTGCCCTGGAAGAATTTGCTAAAAACACTCTCATCCGCGGTGAAATGAGTGTAACTTTCACTAAGATTTCCGGATTTCTCAATCCAAATTCTTTAAGAATAAAAAAAGCGACTACACAGACACAAACGAATCCAGAATTTGATGCGGCCGCAGAACAAACTCCACCACCGGTAGAAGATGAAGAACAAGAGTCATCTGGAGAGGCCGATGAAAAAGGCAGTAAGAAAAAAGAAGCCGCTCACATCATCATCGAAGCTAAATTAACTGAAACGCTGGCCCGTTTGATTAAAGATAAAAGTGATACTGATGAAGCTTTCCACAGCAAGTACGCCAATGCTGATGCAGCGATGCTGGTTAAAGAAATAAAGTTCTATGTTAACGACAGCAGCGATTTTACCGATTCTGCACGCCAGGAAATTGAAGCGAAATTCGCGCAAAAAAATATCACTGCTAAACATGCCCCAATGGTATCGATTGATGAGATTTATTTGTTACCTTCATGGGATGATGCTCTCGTGGAATTGATTAAGGATCGATTGAGCGTTCATGAAGTCAGTGTCATTTCTGTTAATGAACTTACCATTGAAGATTTAAAAATCATCTTTCCAAGCATCAACAATGTTCAGATTGAAGAATTCTTTAAATACCGCGATGGTGATGAAGACAAAAAAATTCCAGGCAAAAAATTCAAAAATGCAGAGGATTTTAAAAGCGTTGTGACGACAAATCTCAATATCGTGACAGAAACAGAGTACCAAGAGCGTGTGACCCAATTAAAAAATGCGGGCCTCTCGATCGATACCTCGGGCAAACTTTACAAGGTCAATTCACGTGGGACTTACAATAACGGGACCTATAACCTGGTCGCTTTCGTCGACCTACCAATTAAACCGCAACCACCCAAACCTAAAAAACCGGGTGCGAAAGCTCCGGCCCAAGGTGGAAGTGGCGCCAATCCAGCTGCTGGTGTTAATCCTGATGAAGCTCAGCAAGGAGATGATGAAGGTGATAAAACCGGTGGGGACAAAAAAGAAGAAAAACCGGAACCGGTAGAACTCCTCAATCCTCGAGTCATTGAAATTCGAGTCGAATAATCGGACATTATTTTCCTCTATTTTTCAGCTACCTTTCTGATAAACTTAAGTTATGAATATTTTAGCCATTGATATCGGGACCTACTCGATCAAGTTTCTTGAAGTAAGACCAGAACGAAAAAATCTTGTCATGGTTGATAAGCAGGAAATAATTCTCGACGAAGTCAAACCACATTATCCCAACTTCGAAAAGATTTCTGATCTGCAGAAAGAAATCATTGTGAATTATATTCAGAAAAAACCTTCTGATATAAAAATTATTTTTCAAGTTCCAAATGAATTACTGACGACTCGCTATTTGGAAATACCAGGCACATCGAAAAGAAAAGCAGAACTCATGATTCCTTTTCAATTGGATGAGAATCTTCCCTACCCTTTATCAAATGCCCATCATGCTTCAAGATTGATCAAAAAAAATAACAGCTTTTCAGTTTTAAGCAATATTACTCAGCAAAATGTTTTCAAAGAATTCATTGGCACATTTGAGAATAAAGAAGCTCAGCCAACACTACTTACGAGCGAAGTTTCACTCATTCAGGCCTACATTGATCACATCAGAATGAATGAAACATGCTGTATTATCGATCTTGGCCATCGTTCAACAAAGGTTTACTTTGTACAAGATCGCCAGGTTGTATCTAATCACACTTCTTATGTAGCTGGTGCAGCGATCAATGAAGTCATTTCTAAAACTTACCAGATCTCTGCCGAGGACGCGATCATCTACAAACATGAAAATGCTTTTATGTTAAGTGATGATCAAATGAGCGATGTTTCTCCGGAACAAAAAAGCTTTGCTCTTCTCATGAAACAGATTTTTAATCCATTGATCCTCGACTTACGCCGATGGGAAATTGGCCACAGAGTGAAATATGGAACAAACATCGAAAAGATTTTTATTTTTGGTGGCACAAGTAACATTAATAACCTTGATAACTTCATCAGTTATCACACAGGTATTAGTGTCGGAACTCTTCCACCTCTACTCGATTTAAAAAGCGATTATACGGCCCATGATAAAAACTTTTATCTAGCGCGTATGATGGCCATTGCTCAAAGAAGTCCATCTAGTCTCATCAATTTTCTTACGGGAAAATTTCAGACGGCATCGAATTCTTTTATCTCACTTCACTCTGCTGTATTCATCGGAGTGAGAACCGGTCTAATTGCTCTTATTCTTATCGCTGGTTTCACAGCTGAACGGTTTATCTTTTTGAATAAACAAAACCAAGCGCTGGATTCGAAAATTAAGGGTCTGTTGAAGCGGTCTAATCTTGGTTTATCAGTGACAGAAAGAAACGCTTACACAAAAAATCCAGAACGTGTTCTTTCTACTATGAAAAAGAAAAATAAGTTAGTGAGTGATGAAGTTTCAAGCATACTTTCATCTCAGTCAGTCAATGCACTTAGACCACTTGCTATTCTCAGTAAAACTATGAGCAATAATCCAAAAGTAAGTCTCGAGCAGTTTTCGAGTGATGGATTTCTTGTTAAGGCCGTTTTTAAATCGGCGGAACCTATCGAGCTAGAAGCGATGGCCTCTCACTTAAAGAGTTCAGGATTACCAGGTTTAAATGTAAATTACAGAACCGGTCAAACAAGTCTCTCAATTGATTTTCAGGATCGGGAGTAACAATGGAAAAAGCTAAAAGTTTATTCATTAAGATGGATGAATTCATTTTCCAGAAATTGGATTTATTGAAGGCCGAAGGACTTTTCCAGAAGACACAGGATTTGATTGCGAACTTAGATGAAAATCAACAAAAAGTGGCTGCCCAAGTTGCGGCCTTTGCTTTTCTTTTTGTTCCCTACATCATCGTCATTGGTCTGTGGTGGGGAAATAGCGTCACTAAAAAAAATCTAGAAGTAAAAAAACAAATCATTGAACAAATTGCGCTTTTTGATGGAAACAAAAATACATTAACGAGTGTCAGCCAAAATTATCTCTCTCCCTATCCTATTTCTGGTCAGGATGATTTAGACAACAAGATCAGAAACATTGCTGCTGGTTCATCAATTGATCAACAGAAAGTATCAGTAACGAACTTCAATCAAATGGGACAAAGTTCGAGTATTTCTAAAATAGAAGCGGATATCGCTTTTAACGGTTTTGGTACGGCGGATTTTTCAAGTTTTATGCGTGGACTTGTTGAAAATGAAAAGTTAAAAATTGTACGCGTGAACCTAACAAAAAATACCGAAACACAACTTCTCGACGGAACACTTTCTGTCATTCACATGGGACAGGCGCCAGCACCGATGGAAGTGAACGAATGAAAAGAAAGCGCATTCAGTACAATGAATTAAATGAAGAAATCTATGCTCCAATCTATTGGACGAAAACACGACTCATTTTAATTGGTCTTGTGCTTCTCTTTTTTGGTTTTCTCGCTAATTTTTCACTCGAAGAAAAAATTAATAAATTTCTTCAAATCAAACTCACTAACAACGTCGCTTGTCCCGTGCAGTTTGAAAAAGCTGAACTTGGTTATTTCCTTCCAAAACTCACTTTAAAAAAGCCGGTGATTCAAGGAGCGTGTTTTGGGCAATGGGATAACAAACTTCCTCTTAAAGATATTAAAATCTCCCTTCACTGGCCGAGTTTTTATCCGTTGGGACTTAAGCTTCATGTAGGACTCTCATCAGGTAAAACTAACATCAATCTCTACCCGATTGTTTCACCGTTCTCTCAGACCATTGATATCGAAAAAACGACTATTGATGGGCAGCTTTTTGCTCCGTTTATGGCGAATAATATTTCTCCGATTAATGGCCTACTTAAAGTAAACGGCTGGTTTAAAATCGAGGGCCAAGCCGTTGTTGATGGAAGAATTGAAATCGCTTCAAACAATTTTGGAATTGCCGCTCAAAATATTTCAGGTTTTGAAGTTCCGAACATGAATCTTTCTACTTTTCTTCTGCGTGCTAACTTCGTTGATCCAACAAGCATGATGATTGAAAATTTAAAAGTGGGCAGAAGAAATGCTCCGATGGAAATGGACTTAAAGGGAAAGATGGCCGTTAATGATAGAGATTTTTTAAACTCACAATTGGCGCTTAATGGAAGTTTAAAACTCACCCCTTTCTTCATTCAAAAATTTGAAATTATCAAACTTTGGTTGCCGTCAAATAATACGAGTGGTAATTACGTCATGAAACTTAGTGGTCCATTAAGAAAACCAACCACACAGTTTCAATAAGGTGACATGATTAGCGCGGATAAAATCGAATCAATTCTCAAAGCTCATTTAGACCTTTGTCTTCCTCATCATCCCGTTGCTGAAGTTTATGAATACGCTTGTTTGCCAGGGGGAAAGTTTTTTAGACCTGGGCTTGTCTGGTCAATCTTAAAAGATTTGAATCCGGAACTTTTTCAAAACTCACAACATACAAAAAGCGATCACGCTTTTCTTTCTTCGGCCGTTGAATGCCATCACACTTATACACTTCTTCACGATGATCTTCCTTGCATGGATGATGATATCGAACGTCGTGGTAAACCTTGTACACATATCAAATACGGCGAATGGCAGGCGCTTCTTGCAGGAGATGGCCTCCTCAATATTTCTTATCAACTGATTGGGAAAATGAAAGCTCCAAGATCGCATGAACTTTTACGCTTTTTTAGCTGGGCATGTGGACCGAAAGGACTCATCATGGGTCAAGTCATGGATCTTTCCCATGAGATGACGAAATCGTTTAAAAACACGCTTAGAACGCATGAATTAAAGACAGCGAGACTTATTCAAGTCGCCATTTTAGGAAGTGCGATACTGGCCAATAAAAATCCTGCAAAAAAAATGGAAAAGAATCTCTGGAAATACTCTGCCCTACTAGGCATAAATTTCCAGCTCATCGATGATTTAACAGAGCTTGTGACTGTTGAACTTACTCAGCATGAACGCGATGTGAATCCATGGCTTAAGTTTCCTCAAGAATCACTATCGACAACAATTGCATCACTCGAAAAATTTGAAAAAATTTCGGCCCAATTAAATCTCACAAACACAAATCTCATTGTGTCTGAGTATTACAAAAAAATGGTAGGGATTTTAGATAAAGATCTCGAACAAGTTGAAAAACATTCAGGCCTTAAATTAGCGCCAGTTGTTCTTCTTATAAAGCGCTTCCGTTAATTCTAAAATTTCAACAAGCTTTGATTTCGCCATCATGAGTTTTTGGAATTCAGATTCAATCAATACTCGTTTAGCGTAATTATCAGTCTGTCTTTCAGGTTTTGCCTGAAGCACTTCGCGAACAGGATAAGCAGGTTCATCGTCTGAATCAAAATTGTAAGGATCAAATTCAGTTTGTTCGACTGCAGAGAAGCTCTCTTCTACTAAAGACTCGCGAGGCATAAGACTTTTCATCTCTGCCTTCGCGCGTTCAATAGTTAATTTATCTTCGAAGAGGAGTTTTTTGATCATCATGATTGCTTCAATATCCCGGTGCTCATAAAGCTTTTGTCCGGTCGTTGAAACAAGAGGAGCTATTTCGTCGAATTCAGATTCCCAAAAACGGAGTACATAAGATTTAACACCAGTGAGGCCACACACTTCATTTATTTTGAAGGAAGATTTGTTAGGAATTTCAATTGGTCCAAACATTACTTTCGTGGCTCCCGCTGCTTTTTAATCGTTGTCTTCGTCTTCCGGTGAGAAATCTACATCATCTTCACCATCATCAGTGTTCGACATGAATGAGCTAAGTGCTCTTGCCGTTCCTTCTTTTGGAGGAAGTGATTTATTTTCATTTCCTTTTTCATCAAGACGGTGAGCATAGCGAACTGTCACGTCTTCTTTTAGAACTTGAGAAGGTTTAAAAGTGAGAACCCTTCTCGCAGAGATGTCCATTGCTTCACCCGTTTGCGGATTTCTTCCTACACGAGTTGCTTTGTCTCTGATTGAAAAATTACCAAAACCAGATATCTTAACTTTCTCTCCTTTTGAGAGAGTGTCTTTGATAACTTTAAAGACAAGATCTACTAAATCAGCAGCTTCTTTCTTCGAAAAACCTGCTTCTTTGTATACTCGCTCTACGATATCGGCCTTCGTTAAGCTCATTATTCTCCTCCATGAAAATCAATCGGTGCTTAAACCATATATTAACAGGTTAACAGGGAAGGTCATTTATTTCTATAAAAAAATTCAACTGATTAGATTTAATGGAGCTGTTCGCTCCACTACTTCCGTTTTACCTTCTTTTTACCGCTTTCTTTTTCAATTTTCTTTTGAAGGCTCGCCTTTTCTGCGTCTTTTTGCTTAATCCACGCAGTTAATTTGTCATCCACTTCGCGAAGTTCTTCTACAAGTTTCTTTTCAACGAGTGATTTAGATTTAGCGATGCGATCAAATTCTTTCAACGAAGCTGTGTCGTCCTTCACCATGGCCTGACGTTTTTCAACTTCTTCTTTTGTCATACGGTAGATCGGCATATCTGCTAAATATTCAGCAAATGTAAATTTCTTTTTATCGAGATAGTCCACGTATGATTTTCTGTTTGTTGATTTCGTCGCGACTTCATATTCTTTGTCTTTAATGAAGCGGATGATTTCAGAGTTCTGACGAATTTTTTTCTCATAATCTTCGCAAAGAAGTTCATAACGACGTTTAACAACTTCCAATCTTTTCTGAGCGAAAATTTCGATGATTTCTTCAGGCTGAGCAAAAATTCTAACCCCACGCTCAGAGATGAGTGTGTAGTTAGGAACGAGTGTAGAAGACGTTCCCATTTTCTTAACAACTTCTTCTAGTGGAGGTTGTTGTCCTTTTTTGAAAATGAGTTCAATTTTTACATCGTTGTTTACTGAAGAGTCGATAAAGTCTTTGATGTAGTCTTCATCGATGTACTTCGTGAGGTAACGATAAATTTTGGTTGCATCGTAACCGCGTGGAAGTTCCGTGATGTAAATGCTTCCACCAATTTCTTCGAATTTCATTCCGAAGACAAGACGGCCTTTTTCATCCGTTTCAATTTTATTTCTATATGTATGAACGTATGGTTTTAATTTTTTAACTTTGCCTGTTTCAACATATTGAATGATTGAAGCAATCAAATCTGAATGGTGGAAACTTGGAATAACAGATGAGAATCCAGTTCCAATTCCTTCCGCTCCGTTGAGAAGCATGATCGGAAGTTTAGGAAGTAAACACACTGGCTCCATGACTTTTTCATCATAGTTAGGAACCATCGCGACCTGGTTCATATCATCAAAAAGAAGATATTCTGCCACTTTCCCTAATTTACATTCAATATAACGAGAAGCTGCTGGAGCTGGCTCCATTCTCTCCCCGAAATATCCTTTTTTATCAATGAGCGGATAGTTGTTCGAGAACGTATAATCCTGGGCCATGTTAACAATCGCCGATTCAACTGAAGCAGGGCCATGCGGGTGAAGTGTTAACACCAAACCAGTGGCCGATGATACTTTCATCAATCCCTTAGATTGGTTTTTCCAAAGAGTGAAAAGAATACGACGTTGTCCTGGTTTTAAACCATCCTGCAGATAAGGAATCGCACGATCCATCAAGGTATAAATTTGATAAAGGCGATATTCTTCTTTTACGATTTCAGTAAGTGAAACAGAGTCCAGTGAATGTAAGTAACGTTCTTCCATTTATTTTTTACCTTTAGCTTTTTTAGTCGTTTTTACGGGTGCTTTTTTTGTCGCTTTCGCCGGCGCTTTAGCCGCTTTCGTTTTTTTCGGCTCATCTTCTGAAGCGGCAATGGCCCCAGTCGATTCTTCGTCTAATAAAAGTTCTTTTCTTAGATTTGTGTCTTTACCAAAACAAATGTCGAGAGTTTTCTTTGCTGATTCCATGTCTTCAACATTAATTTTTGTAAACTCTTCGCGATTAAGCGTATGTTTGAAAGCTTCTGGAGACATCTCTCCTAGCCCCTTGTTACGCTGGATTTCGCGAATCTTTACTGATGTATTCTTTTTCAGTTTTTCAAGCTGATCATCGCTTTCAACAAAGAGAGTTTCTTTGTCGGTGATAACTTCAAAAAGCGGAGCTTTAGCAAATTGAATCGCCCCTTGCTCGAAAAGTTCCGGCCAGAAAGTGAAGAAAAAGTTCACGAGAAGCGTGTTGATGTGACCACCATCCACGTCCGAGTCAGCGAGGAAAACGATTTTCGAGTAACGAAGTTCTTGTGAATCAGCTTTTTGACCAATCGTTAAACCAATAGAGGCCATGATATCCATGAACTCTTGGTTATTAATAACGTCGTTAATAGATGCTTGCATAACGTTCATCGGTTTCCCTTTGAGCGCAATACCACCTTGGTATAATTTATTACGAGCAGAACGAAGTCCACCGATCGCTGAGTCCCCTTCACAAATAAAGAGTGTACAGAGATGACGATCTTTTCTTTCGTTAGCATCGAGAAGTTTTTCAACTCTTTGCTTTTTAGCTTTTTTACCTTTAAGAGAAGCGTCTTTTAATTCCTGGAAACGATGACGTGATTTCGCACGTTCAACAACGAGATCGAGATATTCTTTGTTCTTACGTAAGAATTTTTCAATGTTGTCGTTCATGAACGATTCGATTCCTTTTTCAAGGTTCAAATCACGCACAAGTTTACGTTTTGTCTGCGATTCAAAACGTGGATTTGGCATTGTGATACCCATAACAAAAGTCGTTCCAACGAGAACGTCGTTATCGATAACGGAAATTTTTTCTTTTTTCGCCGCTCTTTCAATTTTGTCTTTAACCGCATTGATGAAAATTCTCTTTACGCGATCGTGGTGGAATCCGCCGTCGAAAGTCGGTGTCGAGTTGACGAAAGAGATGAACTTTTCACGATCATCGCTCTTTTTATCGATACAAAGTGAAAGGTGAAAATCGATTTTCCCTTTTACTGTTTTGCCTTTTGCATTTTGCGTTTCATAGATAAAAACTTCTTCTCCAAAAAGTTGAGCACTATTGGCATCAACTCTCTGAGCAAGCTCTAAAAGTCCTTTTTTAAACTGATATCTTTCACCATTAAAAAAGAATGTTAATCCTGGATTGTTATACGCTAGATCGATAATACGCTTACGTAGCAGATCTTCGTTGATGATGTTGTCTTTATAAACTTCTTTCGAAAGTGTCAGCGTAACAGATACGCCAGATGCCCCTTTGAAAGGTTTTGGTTTTGTTTTTTTCGTTTCAAGTGCTCCGTTGATGAACTCATACGTCTGCTCTTTTTTTGAATTGTAGTGTTTTACAGTTGCTACGAATGTGTCTGATGTAAGACATGTAGCCGCTGCACCTAGACCGTTTTGTCCCAGTGTACGGAAGAGAAAACCTTTTTCATCTGTCTCTTCGTCTTTGAACTTAGATCCTGTTCTAAATTCCGTATAAACCTGAGGCACTTTATCGATGGGAAAACCGATGCCATTATCAGCAATAGTTACTGTCTTTTTATCAGGTGATAAAGTGGTGTGAATTTCTGTGACGTGGCCGCGGTAATATTCATCGATACTGTTATCGAGAATTTCTTCAATGGCCTTCGATTTTGCTTGGTGAAATTTAACCGTTTTAAATTCTACGCCATTTGGTTTGTAGATATAAGTTTCAAGATCTTCGATATCATTTGAACCAAAAACAAGCGTAATACGATTACGAACATGCCAGCGCTGATCTTTACTTTCAATCAAGGCGTCTTTGGTGTTACCTTTACGTACAACGGGACCGACACTACTCATTATGAATCCTTTTCAAACTCTAAATATTGGGAAATAATACTAACGTTAGTTTGATGTTAAGGTTAAAGATCACTTACGGTAATCGAAAAGGTACAATGCGTCACATATTTTTTTCTTTTGCCCTCTGCTTTTTCACCCATTCTCTCTCTGGAGCAGAGCTAAATCTCGCTGCATTACCCTACAAAAAAAATGTGAAAGAAAAAATTTTGGAAGGCACTGTGTTCTCCGAATCAAAGGTTGAGAGCACAACTTCTGGCGGTCAATCTCTGAAGTTTTCCATCGCTGGATTACACCCCAAAAGTTGTTCGTATGCTTTGACGAAACTTTCACTGTACGAAAACTACAATCAGTTTTTAGACTTTGTGAAAGAATCGAAATA
>CBIHOP010000085.1:0-10322 GCA_966211385.1 uncultured Bacteriovorax sp. | reverse complement strand
TGATCACCTGTTCGGCTAAATCTAAGAGCGTTTTTAATCGCTCGATGAAATTTAGACAAAGCATGATCATTCCAACTAAAGACATTGGATTTCCTCCTTGAAAAAATAAATAATATTCTTGGAGAAACTTAAAGGACGATATATGATTTTGTTAACACAACATTTCATAGATCGTCTTGGCCGTGCATTCTCCTTTTGCCGGCCTTTTTATTTCATAATTTCACCTCCATTCATTTCAATATATACCTCAAAAAAAATTTTTAAATACTTTGTTCGTTTCAGTACTTTTTACCAATTCATCAACATCCTTGAATTCAATTTTGGTTGTGACGATATATTTATACAAACTTTCCTCAATTAAATTATAGATTAAGCAATCGCGAATTGTTGGATGTCAGGATGAGTGAGAATTTTTCATACAAGTGATGGAAATTTGGCACACAAATTTAGTGTTGATTTAATTTTTGAAGCAAACCTTGGCAAGGTGGATCACCGATACAAGGTTCAAGAGACACAAATAAAAGTATGGTGAGGCTGAAGGGACTCGATATTGAATGGGAAACCCTAGCTCGTTCAGTTCAAATCCTTTGGCGTAAACGAGTTCAGGTTTTCATTGATCAACTCATTCATCATTTCATCTACCGTTCCATGATTCAAGAAATGTAAGAAATCTTTATTCCATTTTGCTCACGCTTCTCCGGACCACGTCACATTTGATTCAAGTTTCTTGTTAAAATTTTTTTATGAGAAGCAAAGAAGAATTGGACAAATACATTACTGACGAGCAAACCATACAGCGATTACGCTACGTGTACTTCAAAAAGCTTAAACGTTCAGATGATTTTGAAGATTTTTATCAAGACTATGCAGTTAATATTCTCGAAGGTAAAGGCGCTCATCAAACGATAGATTATTTCGCAATTGATTGGCTTAGAGAAAAAACGTTTTACAATCGAAAATTGAAAATTGCTCCCAAGTTTTTCGAATTGAATCCCAGTTTTGATTTCAGAAAAGCTGAGAACTCTCATCTCAGTGAAGCGTATCGCGAATTGGTAATCGATCTTGCCAATAAGCATGTAGGAAGAACCAGGATCATAGTTTTTCTTCACTATCTCTTTGGATTAAATCTCTCTGAAATTGGCGACGTTTTAAATGTAACTGAAAGCCGTGTTTCGCAACTCCTGACAAAGATCCGTGAAGGGAAACCAGTTGGTGATTACATTCCAGATGAAGAAGATATCGGGTTAAGAGAACAGACCGAAGTTGAGAAACTTCGCTTTGAGAACAAAATTCTCTCAAACAAGTTAGCAAAAGCATTTCGAGAAAAATATGCAACAAGATAAAGATTATGTTGAGGGATCAGAGCGCTATGAGGAGTTGATGGGAATCTATCGACAAATAAAACGTCTCGCTGGTTTGTTAAAGTCGCTTGATGCTCGTCCTTGGAAGTCAGTCGATATTTCTGCTGCAAAAGTTTTAAGAATGGCAAGAAGTGAAAGGAAAGCACTTCTAAAGAAAAGAGTCAGACCAAGACGATAGTCTAGGGCCAATCATTTTAGGGAGTGAAATGAGAAGCGAAAGAATTCTAGAGCTGACATGTTTAAAGAAAGTTATTAAGCGTTTAATGACAGAGCGAAAGGTGAGTCTCCAGGATGTCGCTGATTCAACTCAAATTCCTTACACAACTCTCTTTGATTGGACAACGGGAGTTATCCCATCAAACCCGGATCAGCTTTACAGATTATCTCGATATTTTAATGTGACTGCTGATTATCTCTATTATGGAAATGATAAAGATCGCGAAGAATTGAAAAAAGAAAACGAAGAGCTCCAGAAAAAAATTAGACAGCTTGAAATGGAAAATGCAGATCAGCGAGCGCAGCTCTCGATTTTTGAGGAAATTCGAAAATTAGAAAAACAGAAAGAAGTTCAATAAAACTCAAGGAGGAGTTATGGCAATTAAAGGAAGAATAAAAACCGAGATAAAAGAAAAGATGGTTGAAATGGCATCAGGTGATTTTTCGATTGAAGAAATCGCTCAAGAGACAGGTGCTTCGATAAGACAGGTTGAGTCAGTACTTCAAAAGGCCTCTGATTCTATTGAAGAAGAGCAGATTGAAGAACAATCTGGACTAGTTGATTGGCAACAAAAATACATTGAAGCCCACATCAAGCTCGTTGAGCACGGGATTGAATAAAAATTGGCCCCTAACGGGGCTTTTAATTTCCTCTCGGTTTATAAAGCAAAATTAGTAGCAATGATAAAAGCGTAAGCGTCGCAATTTGCGTAGCTCCATCTGCAATCATGAAATTGTTAATAATCACCAAAACATTGTTACCAAAGTGAAAGGAAAGTTCGATCAAATCGGGCATAGAATTCTCCAAAAAGGTTTCTGTTATTTGAAATATAGGGAGAATTTGAAAATGCACTTATTTTTCAAACGTGGTTACGGATTCAGGAGGTTTTCAATTATATAAGCCCATAAAATCAGGGCATGATGAACCAATTACGCCCAATAAGGGTATCGGCTGGACATGCTAAAGTAGCACAAAATAGCGAGGGATTTTATGCCTTTTAAAGAAGGTGATCCCAAACCAGAGGGTTCTGGCCGTCAAAAAGGAACTCCAAACAAAAGCTCATTCAATGCTAAAAAGCTAGCTGAAGAGCTGGGCTTTAAGATCGATCCCTTGATCTTTCTCCTCATGGTTCTGAACGATGATTGGAAAGGGCTAGGCTTTAGCTCCAAATATAAGGTCACAAAGGATGGCAAGAAGGTCACTAAAACCCCTCACATAACCTTCAGAATGCGAACTGAAGCAGCTTTAGAGTTGATGCCTTATCTTTACTCGCATGCTCCCGATGCAGATCCAGAATCATCAGATGAAGGGAGTTCAAAGGTCATCACGCTTGCTTACAACCTTGAGACGAAGCCTGAGGGTTTCCCTATATGAGCGGGATGAGCAAGGCGCTCCCAAATAGCTCAACTCCAACTTTAGCGGTTTTTAATCCTAATGCGGTTCCATTTCAATCGCACGTATTATGGTGGTTGAGATCACCAGAATATTATTTTGAAGGTGCAAAAATCTGTCTTTTGTCCGGATCGGTAGGTTCAGCGAAATCGATCCTGGTCGCTCATCTTGTCGTCACCCACGCTCTTCAAAATCCAGGTGCAGGAGTTCTCGTCCTAAGAAGATCGCTCAAAGATCTAAAGCGCACAGTTTGGGGGGTCATCCTCAAACATTACCCGGAATTAAGGAAGTATTGGAATAAATCAGAGATGACGATCACTCTTCCAAATGGATCAGTAATCTATGGTGATTCATATCACGATGGCGATTATGAAAAATTCAGGTCGTACGAGCTTTCAATGGGAGTCATTGAAGAAGCAACGGAATGTAAAGACAAAGAGCTTTACGACCAAATTTTAGAACGTATTGGCCGTTTACCACACATCAAAGAAAACATTCTTCTGCTGGCAACGAACCCTGATTCACCTTCGCATTGGATCTACACAGAGATTGTTGAAAAACAAAATGAGTTCACGAAAGTTTTCTTCTCGAGAACTGAAGACAATCCATTTTTACCAAAGTGGTATATCGAGAACCTGAAAAAAACTTTGGACCCAAAAAGAGCACTCAGAATGCTCTATGGGCAATGGGTTGAGATTAACCAGGATATTATCTATTACTCATTCGATAGCAAGCTTAACCGCTTTGAGGGGATCGAAATTAATTCTCGCTATCCAGTTGATCTGATGTTTGACTTTAACATCGGCCTGGGCAAACCCATGTCAATGGCCATCGGACAATACATCGATGGGAAATACTATATTTTTGATGAAGTGATTATTCACGGTGCAAGCACTCCTGAGGTTATGGAGGAAATTGCAGCTCGAGACTACTTTGATAAGTATGATCACTTCAGAATTTTCGGTGACTGCAATGGCGAGAACAAAGACACGCGAAATAATCGTTCCGACTATCAAATCATAAGAAAGTTTATTGAAAATTACGAACGACAACCGCTTTCAGATGGAAGCCCTAGACCTTCAATCCGACTTGAAATGAAAGTTCCATTGAGCAATCCAATAGTCAGAAATCGTCACAATATTGTAAACGCACTCTTCTGTAATGTGAATGAAGAGAGGAGCATCTTCGTTTCATCGAAATGTAAAAAAGTATTTGATGGCTTTAGGTTAACCTCATTAAAGAAAGGTGGAAATTACGTTGAAGATGATTCGAAAGAATATCAACACGTCACCACTGCTATTGGTTACTGGATTTGTCAGATTGTTAAAATTGAAAAAATTAATCCACCAAGAACTCAAAGGCGAGCATGAAATTAAATAACAAACAGCTTGTAGAATTGGCAGAGAAAATAAATTCAAATGTCAGGAAGTCACGCAGACTCAACGATTATGAACGCTATTTAATGTATCATGGAAAAAGTAAGGACATTATTACCAATGCACTTCAAAAAGACTTCACAGTTGAAACGGTAAACGCTTTATCCAGTCGCGTAGTCACGTTAAATATCACCAAGAAAATCACTAACAAGCTCGCAGGGGTCTATTTGGAGCCTCCTGTTCGTAAAGTATCAGATGAAAGTGGCGCTGACACAGTCTTGTTAAATAAATATGAAGACTCATTGAAGATCAACATCACAATGAAAAAAGCTAACCGCTATTTCAAACTCACAAAGAGAATGATGGTTGAACTTTTTTTAGACGACGAGGGAGTGCCAAGATCTCGCGCCCTTCCTTCACACACGTATGAAGTGTTTTCAACATCTACTAAAACTCCAAATAGGCTTGATATCGTTGCAGTCATCAAAACAGATGCGCAAGATCCAAAAGAACAGGTGATAGATGTTTGGACCAAGACGAGCTTTTACTCGATCAATGGAAAAGGTGAGCGCATTGCAAGCGATAAGGACGAGAACCCTTATGGAGCACTCCCATATTTTTATGCTTGTGAAGATTCTAATGGGCTTGATCCGATCGAAGATGACGATTTAAAACAAATGTCGATAGTCATTCCAGTTGTTCTAACTGATTTGTTATTCGGACTAAAGTATCAAACTTTCTCTATGCTTTATTCGGTCGGTGTAAAGGGAGACATTAAATTAAACCCAAATACAATTGTACAACTTGATAGAGATGACGATGGCAAAGAACCGTTAATAAAATCAGTCAAAGCAGAGTTTGATTCTGATAAAATTCTAACGGTTGTCTACAACCTTGTTGAAATGCTTCTCTCTGTGAACAACTTGAGCACGCCTATTTCAAGAGGATCGATGAATGCGTCTAATGCTGTCTCAGGCATTTCGAAAATGATCGACAGCGCAGAGCCTATTGAAAATAAGAAAGATCAACAAGAAGAATTTGTCAGTCTTGAAACTGAGATTTGGAAATTCATCTCCAAGAAAGGAATTCCGACCTGGAAACAAGTTCGTAAATTTAGCACAGAATTTACAAAGGCATTTTCTTCGGCCTTTAACCCAACAATTTCTCACCAAGAACCAAAAGCGCTGATTTCTGAAAAGGAAAAGGTTGAAACTTGCAAAGCTAAGCGTGAATTAAAAGTAATCACTCGCAAAGATGTCATTCGTGAATTAAATCCGGATTGGGATGATGCCACTATTGATAGATACATTGTCGAAATTGACAAGGAAGAAGCCGGATCAACGGTTTCAAAAGTGGTCACAAAGGATGACGGGACATTAGACGATGGCAACAGTTTATAGTCCTCAATACAGATTAAATCTGCTTGAACTATTTAATGCTGCTTTAGCAAATAGCCCAGCACGCGATAATGTCCGGCCTTTGATTTCGCAAGAAGATTTCAAGTCAGCATTTGGAAAAAAAGTAATCGATAAGATTCAGGAGCGAACTCTTCAAGGAATTGATCGAAATGGAAATCCATTCAAAGGTTACTCTAAAGAATATGCCCAGAGTCTAGTCTTCAAAATTTATGCAAAGACATCAAAAGTAAATATGAAATTAACGGGCGAAATGCTTGCCTCAATGATCGTGGCCGGAACTGATCGTCATTATGTGACCATAGAGTTCATTGATGACAAAAACAAAAATAAAGCCCACGGGCACGTCACTGGCAGGCTTGGAAAAAGTGTCGTACGAGATTTTTTTGGACTGCCTCGTGCGGTTGAAATCGAACTCTTAAAAGAAACGCTAAAAAACTTTCAGAAAGAAAATCTTCTCAATCTGGCCGACTATGCAAATTTCGGAAGCATGGACATTGGTTTCGGAAAACAAAAAATAGCTGTAGGGCAAGATGTAGTCATGAGTACTCCGATCGTAAGTGATGAGGATATTCTTCAATGATCAATTCAAGCAATCCTGACTACAAAGAATTTGAAGAAAAGATTCGAAAGTTAGAATTCATGTTGAACTCGAACGAAGTCAAAAAGCGCATGGGAAAGTTTCTGAAAGAAATTATTTATCGTCGTGTGAAGTCTGGCAAAGGGGTGACAAGTGAGACTGCAGAGAACCCTGAACATGTGAAGCTTAAACCACTTTCAAAAAGATATATAAAAATGAGAGAGACCGCGACCGGCACTCATTATTCTGCAAAACAAGCTCCGAGAAGCAAACGGAAAAAAATCACTGCCGTCTATCGAAAACAAAGAACGGGAAAAGTAATTCAGACAGGTGAATTTTTCGCACCTGGAAGATCAAACGCCACGCTTACCGGGCAAATGCTTAATTCAATGAGAGACATTGTAACTCTCAAGGGATTCAAAATTTATATTCCGGCAACTAAAAGAAATGGTTCTAAACTCACCAACGCTCAAGTGTACGAATTCTTTTCTAAGGATCGTCCATTTTTTGCAATCACTCCAGGTGAGATGCGAATACTTCAAAATGAATTTAACAAAATTGTCCAAGAAAAGATCCAGGTGATCTTCAACTAACAAGGAGAGTACTATGCATTTCAGAAAGAAATATCTTTTAATGAGCGCTGATGATGGAAACGGCGGTGGCGGCGGTAGTGTCACTCCTCCAGCAAACCCAGCTGATGACGGTAATGATGCTTTTAAAAAAATAAAAACTGAAAAAGAAAACTGGAAAAAAGCAGCAGAAGAAGCAAAGGCAAAAGCAGATGCAATCGAAGCAAAACTCAAAGAAAAAGAAGAAGCAGAGTTGAAAACGAGTCAAAAATTTAAGGAATTGGCTGAACTAAAGGAAGCTCAAGCGGCTGATCTGAAAAAACAACTGGAAGAATTAACAAACAAAATAAATGAGAAAGAAAATTTAATTAAAACAACTCAAAAACGTGGAGCTGTTAAGAAAGAACTCATGGCTAATGGAGTGGATGAAGCTTCAATGGATGTGGTTATGAAGCTTGTTGATTTGGAAGAAGTAAAATTCGATGAAGATGCGCAGGCGTTTTATGGGGTAGATGGAGTAATTAAAAAACTCAAAGAATCTCTTCCAGTCGTTTTCGGAGCCAAGAAAGAAATTCCAGGTGGAGATTCTCCTAACGGAACCACGGATAGTTTGAGTGCAGAGAATTTTTCTAAACTAACATTAAAGGAAATGAAGGAAAAACAATTTGAGCTTATGAAGTCTCATGGTGTTCAACTTCGAAAATAGATCAAAGCCGTGCTTGATCTCGGGCCATGCAGTGCTGGCTTGAATATGGAAAAAACTAAATTTAACTGTTAACCACAACAACGAGGAAAAAATGGCAGAAGTAACTACAGGCAAAGCGGACATCGCATCTTTAATCCCTACAACTTGGTCTCCTATTATCTATAAAGAATTGAGAGCAAAAATTGCTTTCTTGAACTTGTTCGCTAGAGATTACGAAGGTGAAATTAAAGCTCTTGGGGATACGGTAAAAGTTAGTACAATTAAAGCTCCAACTGGTGAAGTATTAACGAATGACAAAACTTCATTTTCTTCAGAATTAATGCAGGTAACGTCATTCAATGTAACTGCCAACAAAAGAGCTTCTGCTGCTTTTAAAGTTACATCAATGGCCCTACTACAATCACAACAATTCATCGAAGAAGCTCAAGAAGCACTTAGATATGCAATTATGGCACAGATGGAAGCTGACATTTTATCAGCGTTGGTACCAAGTGCGGCTGCTCCTGATCACCAAATCGCTCCAGCTTCTGCAGGACTTCTAGCTTCTACAGATGTAACAAGCTTAAGAACGCTTCTTTCACTTGCTAAAGTTCCTGGGCAGAGCCGTTACTTGGCGCTTGATCCATCTTACTACGGCGATCTTTTAAACTCTAATGCACTTATGTCTAAAGAGTTTACAAACTCAAATGATCAAGACAATGGGCAAGTTGTTAAGGCATTAGGATTTAATATTTTTGAACACGATATCCTTCCTGCTGACACTGGATTCGCAATCCATCCTTCAGCACTACAGCTTGTTATGCAAACAGGTGTTGAGGTTAAGGTTTCAGACCTTCACTCAAACCATGAGTATGCAGCATTGATTTCTGCAAACATTATCTACGGATACACTCTGGCAGATAACAAGCGTATTGCTAAAATCGCTGGATAATAATGAAATTAAAACACTTGGCTGGCGACAATCTAAGTGAACTTGAACAGCGCCTCGATTCATTCGGGGCGCTCGTCAAGTCTATTGTCGGTGTAAATTTCAATGGTCGCAATTGGTTCGTTCATTATATTGAAGACGAGTCATTTAAAGCAGAAGAAAAGGTAGAGATTAAAAAATCTACAGGAGGAAGAAATGTTACAAAGTCTAAGACTGTTTAAAAGTATAGGCGGTGTACTTTCTGACCTCTCAATCGAGAATCAGGAAAAAGGTTCTTACTTTTTGCCTGAACTTTCTTCAACAAATTACCTCTACATTGCTCAACCTCATCCATTTAACAACTTTCATGTTTGGAAAAAAGTAGCTAATGACTCTGTTGCAAAGATTAAAGTTGAATATTGGGATGGCACTATTTGGCGGTCGATGGTTGATGTCATCGATGTCACTTCGATCGGTGGAAAGACCTTAGCGAGAAGCGGAGTTGTTATTTTTACTCCTGATCCTGATAAACAATGGGAAGCGATTGATAAAAGTGAAAAAGTTTCAGAGCTTTCAACACTTAAAATCTATGATTCATATTGGTTAAGAGTTTCAACTGATAATCCAATAAATGTTAATTCCTCGATTGAAGAGCTTTCTTTTTGTTTCGCGAAGTCTGACTCAATTGCTGATTTGGATTTCGAAGTTGAGCAATACAAAGAAGCTTTCTATGAAGGCAAAACCGACTGGACAGAAGAACTCATGTTGGCTTCAAAAATTGTCATCGATGATCTTAAAAAGCACAACGTAATCAAAGACAGAGGCCAGTTAATCAAGATCGAAGAATTGGCACTTCCTACATCCTATAGAGCGCTTATGGTTATCTATAAGCATCTTGGCAAAAGCTTTCTGGATAAGCTCTCTGATACGCGCAAAGATTACGACAGATCACTTTCTTTTGGAAATTTCACAGTCGATAAAAATAAAAATGCAAACATTGACGAAGAAGAAAAAAATCAAAGACAAAATAGGTTGATTAGATGAGCGCCATTTCTGAAATTTATGACGTAGTCAAAACAACGTTGACAGATGTTTACAGCGCCAAGAAGGCTTGGCCCTTAACTAATCCATACGACATTGAAGATAATTCTGATCTCTATCTGAAACGAGGTTACGGTTTCTACATGGGAGCTGGACTCGACAAAGGTACAATGACGAATGAGATTGAAATGAATCGCGAATTGATTGTGACGTTGACTCTCGAAACGGGAGCAGCTCAAAATACAAACAAAATTCGTGAATCAGCAGAAAAAGAATTGCTCGAAGAGCAAGCGAAACTTTTAAAGCTTCTTCACAGTGATCCAGCGATCTCAGGAAAAGCTTCAGTGGTTTATCAAAACGATAACGGAATTGAATCGATTTTTGGCGAGAAAGAAAATTTTATAATGATTCAATCTAGATTTTTAATAACGTATTTCGAATCAGGAGTTTAATATGGTTGCAGGATTACAAAATAGATCATCGGTTATGGCAGTAGTTAAAGAAACAACTGAAGCCACTCCTAAGAAGCCTTTATCAGCTGCAAATTTCATTGCCATCCAAAACGGTTTTCAAATTACTCCACAGTTTGAAGAACTTCAATCTGAAGAACTCCAGGCCGGATCAATCGGGCGTTCTAAATCGGTTTTAGGAAGTGAAAATCCAACAGCTTCTTTTTCACACTATTTGAGACACTCTGGAGTTGAAGGACAGGCTCCAAATTACGCTCCAATCATCGAAGCACTTTTCGGAAAAGAAAC
>CBIHOP010000084.1:0-10467 GCA_966211385.1 uncultured Bacteriovorax sp. | reverse complement strand
AACTATTGCGGGCGTTGAATATGCCACACTAGGTGGATCAACTGTAAAAATTCTTAAAGTTGCCAATGGAGCAAACTTTAGAGCAGGGCAAGCTCTTCTTGTAAAAGACGCTGCAGGATTCTCAATTAGAAATATTTCAAAAATCGTGGGCAATGATTTGTATCTTGCTCAAGATCTCACATCTGCACCTGGTGCGGGCGTTAATCTAGGGAAGGCAGTTCAATACGAACCGGCTGTTGAAGATCATCCAACTGTCACAATTTGGAACTATAGAGCAAACGGTGGAGCGCTCGAAGTAATGTCAGGTGGTCGCTCACTTGAAATGTCTCTAAATATTCAAGCGGGACAACAAATCAATGCATCGTTCAACATGGGCGGTGTTGAGTACTTCTTTAATCCAATTGAAGTTCTCGCTTCTAAAACGTATTTGGACTTTTTAGACGAGGCAGTTGAAAGAGCGGTGTCAGTGCCAGCAAAACTTTACAAAGACGCTCACGACCTAGCTGAAGCACTTCAGATCGCAATGAATGCCCTTGGTTCAGCAAATGAATTTACAGTTAAATATTCCGACACTCTTGGAAAATTTACCTTCACTTCAAATGGTGCGGTTTTCAGTGTTCTTTGGAACTCTGGAGACAACACAGCAAACTCAATTGGAGAAACTCTAGGCTTCCTGGTAGCAGCTGATGATTCAGGTGCGCTCACTTATACGGCCGACAGTGCAATCTCTTTTGCGGCTCCTTTCACTCCTTCTTATGACAGCGCTCAACCGCTTGTAGCAAAAGGGACAGAGGTCATGCTCGGAGGAGAGGAAGACATCACTTGTTTTGGTGCTTCAACTGTAAACTTCAGACTTGGAAATACAAAGGCAGACATTCCGGATCTTTGTGAAGAATCAGGAAAATCAGGATCGATCATCAATGAGCGTGAGGTCACAATTGATGTTCAATCGATTTTGAAAAAGTATGACACTGACAAATTCAAACGCTTTAGAAAAGGTGAATCAACGATGTTCACTTTCAATGCAGGTGAAAAGGTTGGTGGTAATTGGAAGCCAGGTCGTTGTATCAATTTGCACCTTCCTACAGCAACAATCACTGCCTTCTCGGTTGGTGAGCAAAATGGGTTGTGCGTTGTGAACATGACTCTTAGAGCGTTCGTTGACAATGGAAAAGCAGAAGTATTTTTAAACTTTGTTTAATTCATCCAGAGAGGGAATTTTGGAAATTACAAGAAAGATCGACAATGAATTATGTAGTGGGGAAGTTACTTATCAAATCCCTGACTATGAAGAGCGAATCAAACTTTTAAAAGAAACGCGTCTTAGGGTCAATGGAAAGGGCGAAGTTGAAGTTCCTGATGATGATAGAGTTGAGGAAGTTCTTCAATATAGCGTGCGTTTAAAAAACGTTGCTGACAAATACGTTAAGTCACTTTCAATCAAATTTAAAAGTGAGCCAATTGAAGCTAAAACGATCAATGAGCTTCTTGTGTTTGAAGAAGGCGCTCAGTTGGTAACTGAGTTTGCTCATACAATTTTGAATGGCGTGAAATTGGGAAACGCCTCGTTGAGCAAATAAAGCAGGCGCTCGTTTACATAAATCTCGGTGAACAACCCGAAGATTGTGACGATGTTTTGCATATAATTGATCGATACTATGCTTTAAAAATGTTGAATGAGCTTGGTTATAAGCAAGCAACATCGGATCTAGATGATTTTGATATTAAATGCTTCACGTTGATTCACAATGAATCAATAAGACTTGAGCACGAGAAGATGAAAACAGAGGCGACGAATGCCAAATGAAATTAAGATCAACTTAGTCTTAAATGGTAAGGCCGAATCGCTTGAAAAAGTAAATAAAGCTGTCAAAGACATTGAGGCTTCTGGAGCTAAGATCTCTGGAAGCTTCAATTCTATCTTCTCAGGATCTTCGAAATCAGCCTCAATTCTTTCAACGAAACTCTCAGACATCACAATTGGTGCGGGATTAGTAGGTAAAATTGCCTCCGAAGCCGGCGGTTTAATAATCTCAACTTTCAAGCAAGCAGTTGACGAAGCAGCTAATTTTGAAAAATCACTAATTGGGTTAAACTCAGTTGCATCCAATCTAGGGCAGGATACAAGCCGATTAAATTCTGTAATTCTTGATTTAACAAAAGATGGATTGATTCCAGCTTCAGAAGCGGCCGCTGCTCTTAAGAATTTGATGGCATCAGGTCTGAGCCTTGACCAATCAATCACTCTTTTCAATGCACTCAAAGACTCAGCTGCATTTAATCGACAGGGCTTTCTCTCAATGGGAGAAGCAGTCGTTGGTGCCACTCAAGGTATTAAAAACGGCAATTCCATTATGGTGGATAACGCCGGTATCACAAAGAACTTGTCAGTTCTTCAAAAAGAATATGCAGCTTCAATTGGAACTTCAGTAGGAAAATTATCGGAAGCTCAAAAAATCCAAGCGGCCTATTATGGAATTCTTAAAGAAGCAGCAATCTTTCAAGGTGACGCTGCGAAATTAACCAAAACATATTCAGGATCGGTAGATGCACTCGATGCATCTTATAAAAAACTTCTTATCCGAATTGGTCAATTTGTTACTCAAAATGGAGTGGTTCAAAGAAACATTCAAGCCCTCGCAGAAACTTTTGATAGATTAGCAACTCCAACTGATGATTCTCGTTCCGGTAGAATCGCATCTTTGACGAAACAAATTCAAATGCTGGAGAAATCCGGATCAAGTGCGTATGGAGAAATTGCTGGTTTAAAACAACTCTTAGATTCACTTCAAAAAGAAGAGAACTCTGTTCAAAATTCGCGCGCAAGCTTGATTGGTAATGATCGCACTGAAGAACTTCTTCAGAATGGAAAAAACCGTCAAAGAATTGCGATTATTGACAAAAAAATCAGAGATGAGAACGCAGCAAAAGAACTCGAAGCTCAGTTCAAGGCAAAAGAAAATCAAGAGAAGCTTTATAACCAACTCTTAAATAAATATAAAGACTTCAATACAGATAAAGTCAAAGAGCTTGAAAATGCTGAACGTCGTGAGCTTTCTATTGCTGGAAATAATGAACGCTTAAAACTGGCCATCAAGGAAAACTATTCTAAGAAAATAGTTGAAGTTCAAGAAGAAGAAGCGAAGAAAAAAGAGAAGATCGAAAAAGACGCTCTTGATAAACAGCTCAAGCTTGAAAAGAAAAGAGCTGATGCTATTAAAGCAAATCGTGAAACTGTAAATGATTTTTTCAATAATGTGTTCTCTGATCGCGAGAGAGGGGAAAATCAAACCCAAGAAGATTTCTTACGAAATAAAGGACTAGGTCAAGTCGGCGGTGTTTTTAAGGCCGTTCTTGGTGGTGCGCAAGGTGCAAGCGGATTAGTCTCTGGAGCCGCTGGATTTGCTGCTGATGCATTTCTTCCAGGAGCTGGACAAATTGTTGGGCCACTTGTCGCTGAGCTCTCAAAGGGGCCAGAACATGTTAAGAAAATGGTTCAAGAGTTTGCGGCGGCGGTTCCTGACTTAATTCAAGCGACTATTGAATCAATTCCAGTTCTCATTGAAGAACTTTCAAACCAATTTCCTGTCATCATTGAAAGGTTAGCAGAAAAATCAGACGACATTATCCTTGCCCTCGTAAAAGGGATGCCTAAAGCTGCGCTTGCGTTTCAATTGGCAATGCCAAAAGCAGCGCTAGAGTTTATCAAAGGGCTTATTTCAGGAGCAGGAGATTTCATTAATGCTCTTATTGAAAAGATTGATCCGACAGGAGGAAAATTAAGTGGATCGCTTGGGACTGGTGGTGCTTTGGGTGGTGGTAAATGGGATGCCACTCGAATTGGAACCGCCGTTGTAACTGGTGGTGCATCAGAAGTGTGGAATACAGTTTCGAGCTGGACTAGTGATTTATTTGCTAATGGTGGGATTATGACCTCGAAAGGTTCAATGCCACTAAATAAATACTCTCAGGGTGGAATTGCAAATAGACCACAACTAGCTCTTTTTGGCGAAGGACGAATGAACGAGGCATACGTTCCACTTCCAAACGGGCGCTCAATTCCAGTTGAGATGAGAGGCGGTGGTTCTTCAAACTCAAATGCAGATTATCTACTTTCACAAATTATCAGATTGCTTAATACTCCTCAAAACGTAACATCGAGTTTAAGTATCAACGGTCGTGTCTTTGGTGAGATTCTATTAGAGCTTAATAGAAACAACCAAAGATTGGCTTAATGACAGAAGAAAATCACAGAATAAGATTCATGTATCAAAATCTGCTGCAAATTAGTTCAGCTGTTTTGAATTACTCTTCTCAAATTTCTCCAATGGTTTTTACTAATTGCTTGAATGGATTTAGGTCTAAATATTGGGCACCGTCTGGAAATTTCACTATCGATGCCACAAATAACAAAATCTATATCAACGACGGGACAGACAAAACAGCAACGCTCACGAATGGTAATTATGCCACGCCTGTACTTCTAGCAGCTCAAATACAAACAAAGCTCAACTCTGTTTCAACCAATTGGACAGTGACATACGAATACGATGTTTACCTCGCGAAATTTAATTTCAAAATCGCAAGAACTACATCGGCAACGTTAAAACTCAGCAATCAAACTAATGCCATTTGGGATACAATCGGTTTTGTTACCACAGCGGACCTTGTCGGAACTTCTTTTTTGGCAAACGAAATCAGAATCCACACAAATGAATTTGTCACAGTGGATTTCGGATATAGTGCTCAGATAGGTTTTATTGCCCTTGTGGGCCTTATTGATGAGCGCTTCACACTTTCATCGGATGCTGTCTTCAGAGTCCGTGCAAACAACTTAAACGACTTCTCATCAGCTCCTTTAGACATTGAATGCGAAGTGACTAAAAATGGAGTTTACGAATTCCTGCCCGATGATGTTTCTCCATATAGATATTGGCGAATCGACATCATTGATAGAATGAACACAAATGGTCCTTATGAATTTGTTTTTTCAAATTTATTCATGGGTGACTATTTAACGTTCACAAATAAAAACATTGCAAACGGTCTAGCTGAGAAAATCATCGACACATCTAAAGTCTCGCAATCTGAAAACGGCACTCGTTTTTATGAGAAAGGTAAGAAATATAGTGAATTCAATTCGGCCGCATTTACTTACATCGACAAAGAGCAAAAAGAAGTCTTAAAGGATTTCTTTAAAGAAGTGGGCATCACAGATGCTTTTTATGTTTCATTTGATCCACTTAAAAAAATCAGTAGCACAATAGACCAATACACGCGCTTAGTAACCTGGAAGGAAGAGCCTTCTTTTGTTCAAGTGGTGCGAGATCTTCACAATACGAGTCTGTCATTTGTTGAGGTCGTATGAGCGACCTAAAGCAATTTAAGAATCCAAAGATATTTAGGAAAATAGATGTGGGTGAATTGACACCAATCGGTTCTTTTATGTCTACAAATGAAAGCTTCGACTTGGTTGGTTTTTCTCTTTTTTTTTATTTGATTGGTAATCTTCTCGGTAATGAAAAATTTGAAATTCAAATCTATTCCACAAAAACCGCAGACAATCTTTTATGGAGCTCGGATGAGCTTACAATTCCCACAGACATAAAATCGACAGACAAATGGATGGGATGGATTAAATTTTCGTTTAACAGAAAACCTATCTCAAATGCATTTCGTTATTATGTTTTCTTAAAGCAGAATAGTTTTTCTCCTGCTCCTGGAACTGAATTTTATCTTGCCTATGATTTCCACGATCCTCAATACGATAACGGCGAAACTAAATTTTATAATCATCCACTTGCTTTCAGAGTTGAAGGAGAAGTGACCTATGACGTTTGATAGTCAAAAGGAATTAAATCAGGTCAAAAAAACTTATCTCGTTAGAATTAGACCGGGTGTTGATTTAACCTCAAAGCTTGTAACGATTAGTGCAAATACTTACAGGACTTACCTTCCAGGCTATCTAATCAGTGCGGTTTTGCTCAATGGTGTTGACCTTGCCAAAACGACTGGCACACCAACAAACGGCCAATATCGTTTCATTGAAGATTCTGGTGAACTCACAATTTGTTCAACGTCTGCACCTTCATCAGACAATGTCTTTATAGCATTTCACTCTTTGCTTTTTACTAATGATATTTACAGATACATTCTAGAGGAACCCACAGATCCGGCCTCTCCTTTAAGAGAATGGCAACCAAGGCTCACAAATCAACTTTCTTTCAGTCAGTCGATTGAAAATATAATTGAAGGAATCCTTTCGATTTCTTCATCAAATATCAATTTAAAAAATCAAGACGGATATCTTCAGCAGTTCTTAACAAAGGAAGATTCATTTTTTAACAAAGCGGTTGAGGTTTGGCTGAGCTTAAGCCCTGACGTTGAAACAGACAGCTTTAAGAAGATTTTCGAAGGCATCGTCACTGAAATAAGAATAAATGATGGTGAAGTTTCACTTTCTGTACAAGATGTTTTTTCCAAACTTAAACAGCCTGCCACTTTTTCCACTCCTTCAGAATTTTTGAAGTACAACAATTCATCTCTTACTGGATGGTCCGTTGCTCCAAATAAGCAGGGTGTGAACGTTCCCATGGTTGTTGGTAAGTTTTCTTATTACGAATTAAAGAATGCCGAAATTGCAAGTTTACCAAAGGGACGATTGTTAGTTGAAGACAGTCTATTAGAAGCTGTCTGCACGAATTACAATGCATCTCTTTCACAGACGAACAACCGATTTTGGGGTCTATGTCTTACGTTCGGATCTGTTTCAACTCCCTTCTATGTTTTAAAGGCAATGTCAGTTGATAATTCGAACGCAAGTTTCACTCGCATCTATGGTATTGCAGCTCCAAATCCTTATCACAGTCTTTTTATTGGTGATCAAATTACATTTGTTAAACCAGGAACGGGATACAAATATCTAAACATTCTCTACGTGGATTACGTGAATGAATATGTTTATCTCGAAAAAGACGCTGCCCTTGATGGAAGTTGGTATTTCACGGCGGCTGATTATCTAGTGACTGCTTTTATCGAGAAAGATGGTGTCTATACTCGCTTAAAACAGGATCGTGATTTCACAGTTGGTAACACGTTCGTACCATCAGTCGATGGAAGCGAGGGCAAGAATTTTATTTATATGGCCCTCAATAACAGCATGGAAACAAGCTTAGGAATTGGAACGATTGATCCCGTTAACGACAGAATATTTTTTAGAATTCGCTTTGGTGATTTGAAGCATGGAGAAGTTTTAAGACGCGCCTTGATTTCAGCTGGAATTCAAATTGATGAACCCACATTTACGCAGGCAAATATTGATTTACCTGTTAATTGTAATTTCCAAATTCCATACACCAACGAATCAGACATCAATCCCTACTATAATTACATTCAAGATATTCTAAAATCGACACTTGGATACTTCACTCTTTCAGATGATTTCAGAGTTCAATACAAACTCTTTAAGCTTCCAACTGGAACGGAGACAATCGATGAGACATACATCGATAGAGGTTCATTTAATATCGAGATTAAATATCGTGATATTGCCACTGAGATTATCGCTTACAATCTTCACTTAAACGCTGAAGACATTACTTCAAAAAGTACGACTGTAACGCCTTCAAAAACTCTCAAAAACAAACGCTCCCTTTATTTGCATCAGTACAACAACACTGATCAGTTTGTTCACGTCTTGGATAATATCGTTCCGACATTGCAAAAGATTTTAGCTATTCGCTCTCAGAGGCGAGTAAATTACAAGATGAACACGAATAATATCAATTTAGATACGAAACTTGGTGATGAGTTTTTAATTGATCATCCTCAAACGTTAACAACCTTTTCAGAATCCGTTGTTGTGATCTCAAAAGACGGTGATGAAATAGTTCTGGCCGATATGCCATTGTAGGTAAATATGGGTGTAAAAAAAATTATTGTCGTCAAATTTATTGAAGGTCTTGACGTTGAGCCAATCGAGCAAGGATCAATTGAAACGACTGCATATAAGCAATATGCTAGCGAAGCCGCTTTTGTTGCCGATAAAGGGAGCGCTGCGAGCAATGGAGATTGCTTCTTTGATACAACCGCAGATCAGGTCAAGCTATATCATGGCTCATGGATTCCACTGATAGATGAACTTGTACACTCCAGCCTCACACTTGCAAACGGTAATTCACTTTCTCCTAATCTCAAAAAAAGAAATCAAACATTCTTAGTCTCTGGAGCATCCGGAGCTTGCACACTTTCAAATTCTCCATTTGGAGGATCAGCTCCTAAAAATGGATCGGTCTTCTGTGTAATCGGAATGGATGACACAAAAACAGTAACTCTAAATTATTCTGACACTGATTATGGACTTTTAATGAACGCTCCACTTAGGACTTTAGGAAAAGGACAAACAGTAGTTTTTAAGTGGGTTCAATCAATTCTTAGATACGTTGACATAGGAGCAAATTTTTAATGAAAGCTATTCAAGTTTTATTTTTAATTTTTTGTTCAATATTCATATCCTTTAACACGCACGCGATTGATAGAAAAATTCAAGCAGACATCATCAATCCATCAGTCGCGGGAAATGCTGTCAACGCACCTAAGATTCAAGTTGATAACGTCAACATCGATGCCAACACAGTTAAGAGCACTACAGGTGATTTAATTATTGATTCGGCCGGAACTATTAAGCCTAACCAGGATATCGTTCCAAACACCACTGGAATTGATCTAGGGTCGAGCGCAAATAGACTCCAAAACATTTACACGACAGGCGAGCACTTCGGTTTAAGAATTGAAAACGTCACCTCTGGAACTATTCCAGCATCAAGCTCAACAACAAAAGGAAAGCTTGTTTATACAACTGACACCAAGAAACTCTATGTTGATGATGGAACTAATTACATCGAGGCCGGAGGTTCCGGAGGCGGGATTTCAGAATGGCTCACGGGTGTTAATTATACCGTTGGCAGCATTGCTCACGTTAATAATAAAATCTACAAAACGCTAATTGCACATACAGCCGGAACTTTCGCAACTGATCTCGCGGCCGCAAAATGGGTTGAATTATCTGCTGACTCAGAAGCAATTCTATCTCGAGGCCAATCTGCTGGATCTGCTGTTTCGACAAAAGAGATCCAAGCGCCCTTGAATCAAGTTACTGACCTTGGAAGTGGCGTAAGCTTAATCGAGACTGGAAATCTCAACGTTCTTAAAGATCCAAGCTCTGAAGCTATTCTTACATCTTGGTCAGTTTATAAAAACTCGGTTGTAGCTTCTTCGCCTGATCTTGCTATGGCAGGATCAACAGCTGCAAACAATCTACAAGTTTCAAATTCTACTTCTTCACCACTTGAAGGAACTCGATCACTCTTACTTGTTAAGCAAAACAGTGTGAACGCTCAAGGGGAAGGAATAAAAATTCCATTCACTATTCCTGCTGGTTTCAAGTACAAAATGATTAGATTGTCGTTTTTGTATCAGGTAGCATCGGGAACTTATACAGACGATCAAATTGAATTCTTTATTAAAGACGTAACGAACGGAACTATCAAACCGCTTACGCCTTCAAAAATAAAAAACCACACGTTGCCTTCAGATTGGTTTAATCCAAATGGAGAATATCAAACGAGTGATTCAACTTCTTATGAGTTGATAGCGCACGTTGCGGGGACATCTTCACAAAATTATTCACTTCGCTTCGATCTTTTTAAACTCGGAATTCAAGAGAGAACTTACGGCTCAGTTGTCACTGACTGGAAAGCGTACACACCAACTGTAACAAATCTCGGAGCTGGTTCTGTTTCCGCTTCTGCAGGATTCTGGAGACAGGTAGGTGATACCGCCGAAATAATGTTCAATTGGACGAAAGATGGAACTCCAGGATCTGGTGCTTCTCAAATTTATGTTTCTCTTCCACCAGGACTATCTGTCAATCTTAGTAAGTTTCCCGCAGGTGGAAACATTGTTGGCGACGAAGCGTATTCAACGATCAACAAAAGTTTAGTTCCAGTTGTTGATGGAACTGGAAATGGAATTTATCTCATTGATGCCATTGGTGGCTCAGCCATTACTGGATCATCCGCAGTCGCTTCTTCCAATTTCAGGGCTACTGTAAAAGTTCCTATCGCTGGTTGGGGGACAACTCAACAATTAAGCTCTGAAGGTGACGGGCGCGTAACTGCTTTAATGGCTACTGGCACTCCAGTTGGTACCGTCAACGCTTCGGTAAATTCTTTCTATTTCCCGACAATATCAACTAACGGAGATACACACGGTTCTTACGGGTCGAACGGATATCTCGTTAAATCTTCCGGTTGGTATTACGTTGATGTTAAAGCGGTAACTACAGGAACGTACACCGCTGGATCAAGCTGGTTAAATCTCACCATCGATGTTGGTGGAAGTACTAAAAACTCACAACTGACCTTTGCTGACAATACGTCTGAAATTCCAGGTGTAGTCTCAGGGTTG
>CBIHOP010000083.1:0-10589 GCA_966211385.1 uncultured Bacteriovorax sp. | reverse complement strand
AAATTTCTCTTCACTCTGAATTCGTCTCAAACATTCTCGGATAATTCATAATTAACAAATCGTTTGTCGTGCAGTAACTATTTTTTACTGCACGATTCTGTTCACAACATGTAAAAAAATTAAGTTTCCCTTATGTGGAGCTTTCACAAATCGTGATGGTACTGACTTAAGAAATTAACTTCAATAACGGAGTTATGATTTAAAAGGATGTATCTATGAAAGCTTCTCTTCTACTCACACTAGGACTTTTTCTTTCAACTGCAACTGCCATGGCCGGTGAAGTAAATTATTCAAACACAGCTGATCTTCCTGGAACGGCAACTCAGATCAAATTAGATTCTGCTCAATACAAAATTATTCCCACAAAAGTAAGAATAGAGCGCATTCCTGGTTGTATCGATTACGGAGAAGGATCTTCATATCCTTGTACACGAGAAGTTGTTGTAGAAAGTGAGCCAGTCGTTCAAGCTCAAGTTTCATATAAAGATTCATTATGGTCTGGCGGTGAAGGCGACAACGGAACAAGGTGGATGACACTCAATTTTAGGCTTTCCGATTTCTCTGCGGATGATGTTGCAGCTTTAAAAGCGGCTTATCCACAATGGAAACATCCATTTTCAAAAGCACCTAAATGGTTTGCGGCAAGAAATTTAGATCTCGCTGTTTGCAAAGAAAGCAGAACGATTAAAGTTGTCGACGTGCGAAGATCAAGGCTATGCCCGATCGGTGAATCTGGTGAACCAGCTCCAGGATGCAGAGAGCACATTGTTTATAAAGAAGTTGAAACGACAGTTAAAGAAGTTACAGTTAACGTAAAATAAATGCTTAAAAGGAGGCCGAGTTTTAACTTGGTCTCCCACTAAACTCAATCAGGATTTATGCTGCTTGGAGCAGTGCTCATGTTTCTTTCTACATATCTAAAGAAATCTTAAACAGACACGGTGGCAGCATTCGGGTAGACAGTGAGCTGGGTAAGGGCGCTATGTTTATCATTGAACTCCCTATGAGGTAGGCCATGACGTGTAAAAAACATACAGTTTTTATTATCGAAGACGATAAAGATATTCGTGAAACATTATGTGAGTATCTTCAAAGTGAAGGCTTCGATGTTGTTCACTCGCCAAACGGAAAAGATGCTTTGAAAAAATTAGATGAAATGCCTTCATCGCCATGTCTTTTTCTCCTCGATCTTTTTATGCCTGTGATGAACGGCAATCAATTTCTAGAAACGATCAAGGCCAATACGAGCAGAAATGCTCATGTACCCGTTCTCGTTTTTTCCGCAGCTCCTCAGGAAGACGAAGAAGTGAAAAAAGTTTATAAATGGGTCACTGGTGTATTGAAGAAGCCTTTTGACATTGATGAAGTTCTTTCTTCCGTTAATCGCAATTGTCTATAAACTAAACACCTCCTGAATTTTTTTCACTCTCCATTCTACGCTATACAATCCTTCGATTATGATGAGGACTATGAAAAAAATAATCCTCGCATCACTGCTTTTATCTCCGTCACTCTATTCTGCTGAAGCCGATAACTTCACTGCACGAAAATTGGTCGTTGAAGACGTTCGTGAAGAAGTGAATGCTCTCGCCAACACTTATCTGGAAAAAGCTGTCAAAAGCTTATCTCAAAGCTCTAAATGCGATCAGGATCAACTTTACACAGAACTTAGAAAATATTTCGCGAACCATAGTAAAGGTGAACTGGTAAAAGAAATTCTCTACAAAGAAACGATTGCAAAAAATACGCTGCCGCTTAAAGAATCGGTTTATGGCGAATGGTCTGTTTCAAATGGATATTTGTTAGGAAACAAAAAAGCCGCACTTAGTCCGCTCGCTCTTTCTCCGCTTATTCGAATCGGTGAACATAGTATCGGAGTAGATAAACTTGAACACATGTTTGGAATGGGATTTAGCTATTTTACAAAACATCACTTAAAAAACAAATCGATCGACTCAGTCCTAAGTCGCGGTGTTCTCGCTGAAAAAACTATCCTTGGTGGAAATATCATCGCCACGGGTGTGTTTTCTTATGCTGATCTTTCGGCGAATTTCAATGGGATGCGTTTTTGGAATCATGTGCTTTTAAAAAATAACGATATTTTAGGTGCTGAATATAATCGTGGTCCATTCATAAAATGTGAAGATAACAAATGGGCCGTTAATACAGAGAAGTCGATTGATTTCGCGGATTATGTCGATGCTTCATTTGATGAAAGTCTTAACTGTTCGAAATTTGCGAGCAAAAAAGGCGCTAAGAAATTCGCTAAGGCCATCAATGGTCTAGGTTTTTCAGGTTGCCCTGTCGATGCATCTCGTATCCCGGAAATGATGAAAAAATATGAGGCCCACAAAATTAACAAGTTCATCATTAACGATGAAGGTCTAGGGACAGTCTCGTACATAAACGAGATCTAAGGTCCAATAATTCCCCGAGCACATGTGCCTAAATTGACGAGCTAAAAGCTAACGGCTTGAAAGGTCATTTGTCGCAATAATATGGACTATTTGTGTCGCGATAGACCTAATTTACACCCGTTAATGTAACCCTCCATAATATTAGAAACCCCTGTCAAAACTTTCAACACGCACTAAGTTTTAGTCAAAAATGACAGCACCTTTCATAGGCTTAACAGTCCAGTTTTGGCCCGGTCCGTGCACTTTTAGAGAGTGCGGGGGCAACATGAAAACACTAAGAATCTTTACAGTTTTAACCATCACTTCACTCTTCTCTTTTACAGCAATGCCAAAGAGTTTTTCAAAGAGAGAAATGAGAACTTACAACATGAAATTGATTTCTCAGATGATCAAAGCTGTATCTCCAGAATTGAATGCTAAGAAGAGAGACAGAATTGCCATGTCACTTTATCAAGCTTCTAAGCAATATATGGTTGATCCAAAAATTATTATCGCGATCATTGATACAGAAAGTGATTTTAGACAAAATGTTGTTTCAAGCACTGGTGACTTATCACTTGCTCAAATCAACACTGAAATCTGGAATAAAGAATTCGTAAGAATGGGTCTTGATAAGATCAACGTAAAACTTCTTAAAAAAGATGAAGCGTACGCTTTAAGTAAAATGGGAAAAATTCTCAATATTCTTAAAACTCGTCACGCTGGTTCTGATTCTCAGTGGTATGCAAGATATCACTCGCACACAAAATCGTTGAAGAACATCTATCAAAAGAAAGTTGAAACTCGTTTAAGAAAAATTGCGAGCGTTGAAGTCGCAGGACTGTAATTAGATCTGAATTTTTCCTTCAAATATTTTTTCGACTTTTCCACAAAGGAAGACTTCGCTGAAATCTTTTGAGAAACGAACAGCAAGTCTTCCTCCAAGTGTTTCAAGCACAACTTCATCTTTCCAGCCAAAAAATTTAGCGGCCGCCAGTGCAGTCGCAGTCGCTCCCGTTCCACAAGATAGTGTTTCGTTTTCCACACCACGTTCATAAGTCCTGATGCGAACTTTTTGAGGAGCTACCACTTCAAAAAAGTTGGCATTACTTCCTTTTGGAAAACGTTTATCGTAACGAACAAGTTTTCCATTTTCAAAAACATTGTAGTTCAAAATATCTTTCACTTCAAACACAGCATGAGGAACACCTGTGTTCATATAGAGTGATTTCGTCGCATTCGTTGGCATATCGGTAAGATCGATTTTCCCGATATCGTAAAGTTCCGTCATCTTCAGTTGATAACCGAATTCTTTATCGAGTCCACATGAGTAAACTCCATTCATCGTTTCGAACTTATAATCAGTTTTATTAAGGCCAGTTACTTCATGAGCAAATGCTGTAATTGTTCGCGCACCATTGCCACACATTTCAACTTCACCACCATCGGCATTGATGTATCTCATTTTGAAATCGTGCTCTTTAGATTTTTCCAAAAGCAAAACACCATCGGCTCCAATTCCAGTTTTCAAGGCACACAACCTGCTCCAGAGTTTTTGATCTGCCGCATCCCACTCCATTGAGCGATTATCTATGACGATAAAGTCGTTCCCTGTTGCGTTGAATTTTGCAAAATTAAGCGTTTTCATCTTCGGTGGCCCTTAAAGTTTGATCAATCAAACACTTTCATTATAAGATCATGTCACCTAAAAATCATGAAGGATCTTACATGAAAAGAACAATTTTATTTCTAGCATTTCTTATTAGCACATCGGTGAACGCAACCATGGTTTTCATGCGCGAAAGCACCTTAAATGATCAAGCAATAAAACACATTTGGATTCAAAAGAACAATGGATCTTTTGAGCAATTAACTTCAGGAATGAACGCTCACCTCTATCCAGATATCAGCGCAGACGGACAAAAGGTGGCTTACGTTGAAGGAACTATTGAACAAGGGAAAACGGATCTGCATTTAACAATTCATTCCTTAGGTGCTGATCATGTTCAACGTTTAAAAGTTAACGGTATCAGTGGCATGATTCTTCATCCGAAGTTTACAAAGAATGGTGAGAGACTTTATTTTTCTGCCCCATCACCAAAGTTAGCGGGAAAAAATTCTATTTATTCAGTCAATGTAAAATCATTGCCAGTTGTTCAAGCGCTCGATGAAAATGAAGAACAATATTTCCCACGTCCTTCGGCAGACGGACAATTTATTGTCTATCAAAGAAATGTCGGGAAAGTTCGCGAGATTGTTCTTTATGATTCACTTGAAAATACAAAAACTATTATTGATCAAGGGATGAGCCCAACACTTTCTTTTGATGAAATCACGATCGCCTATACTGCTAAAAAAAATGGTAGTTGGGATATCTATCAATACAATCGCTTTTCAAAAAAAATATCTCGCGTAACGAATGATGATCAAGCGGATGAAATGGCGCCTACATTCAATGCAAAAAACGAAATGTTTTTTGCTTCAAATAAAGACGGGCATTTTCACCTTTATAAGTTTGGTGAGAAAGAATGGACAAAAATTACTGATACCGATGCTGATGATTACGCTCCTCAGTTTTCTGGTGAAACAACTTTCAAGCAAGGAACACTTCCATCATTCATGGAACCTCTTCGATCATCATTTGGAACTTTAAATCACAACGGAAAGATTTATATGTGTGGAGGACATCAGGGTCCAGAACATACTTATCCAAAAGAATCATTCACAGATAATTTTAACGTTTACGATCCTTCTACGAAAACTTGGAGTGAACTAGCTCCGCGACTTCACAAAGCTCATGGTTTTCAAATCACAGGACACGGAAAATATATTTATGCATTTGGAGGCTTTGCTTATTCAGAAGATCACAAGCCGAATTGGAAATCATTAGATGTTATCGAAAGATACGATATTGAAAAAAATGAATGGAAAGTCATTGGTAAACTTCCACGTCCGCGCTCTTCCAACGTTGCTGTAACAATTGGCTCAAAAGTCTATTTAGTTGGAGGTTGGGATAGTACTCCTAAGTTTCCAAAAGATTATGATGGAACTTTTCATTCACAGATCGACATCTTTGATATGGAGACGGAAACAGTAACAACTGCACCATTTCAAATGCCACTTCCACTTCGTCGCGCTTTAACAGGTATGGAACATGAAGGAAAAATTCTACTCGTGGGTGGATTAGGTGTGGGAGCAAGTCACTTTGAACTTGTTTCTAATGTAACAGCGATCGATCCGCAAACAGGTGCTTCAACCGAATATCCTAAACTTCCTTTTGCGACGTTTGCACCGGCCGCAGAAAAATTAGGAAATGAACTTTTTGTTTTTGGTGGAATGTTTAAATTTTCAGAAGAAAGTTATGAGTATGTTCCACACATCTATGGATACGATTTTAAAACTGGAGCGTGGAGACATACTGGTCGTTACGTTAAAGAGAGCAAAGGTTTCTCGCAAGTTTTCAAATTGGATGACTCCACGCTTGGAATTTTAGGTGGCCACCGCTACATGCAAGGTGAGGACAAACCCGTCAATACGTTCGAATTTTTCACCAGTCCAGTGACAAAAAGACTTCGAAAGTCCTTCAAATAACTCGTTTTGGTGCCAAACTGAGACCGATTTAGTCGGTTTTGTTTGGCACTCTGCTTGCTCTCTCGTGATTGCCTGTGTTCTCAGGCTTTTTTCTGAGGGGGAAAAATGAATCTTAAAAAACTCATCGTCGGTACACTTCTACTATCACTCTCATCCGCTGCGCTTGCTGACATCCGTCCGATCCAAGACCCACGTCGTCCTGGAAGAGAAGATCGTAATCCTATTCCTCCTTCACCCAATGATCCTTGGGATAATCGTGATCCTTGGGATTCACGTGATCCGTGGGAATCAGATCGTGATGAGCGCGATGTACGCAAAGAAGAACTTCAAGTCAGACAATATTTTCAAGGACAAAGTCGCCTCGATCTTCTTGCTGATTCCTATACTCGTCTGCGCCTTCAAGGAGCTCAAATCAGACGCGTTGTTATTCACGCATCGTCTGAAATGGGTAATGGCCAAGCGCGACTTCTTGCTAATGGCCAAGTGACTGCTGAAGGAGCTGTGACATTACCAAGAGCAATGGAAAAACATGCTTTCAAATTGGATCCGTTTGCGAATACGATGGGAAGGTCTCTCCGTACACTAGATTTAGAAATGAAGGGGCGTATTTATGTTGAGAAGGTTGTCTTTCATGTGTCTGAAGCTCAGTTTCCTCCTGGTCCTGGCCCAGTTGATCCAGGAAGGCCACAAGTGGAAGTTGTCAGACAACAACTTAATGAAACTATCCAAGGTGAAGGTGGCCAGAATCTGTTTAGATTGTTCAATCTAGCAGCTGAAAGACAAGGTCAATCACTTCTGAGAGTAACAGTTCTTGCTCGTGCTCAATGGGGATCAGCGACTGCTGAACTTCACTTGAACAGTCAGAGTGCAGGTGCTGCTCAATACATTGGTTCAACTTCTACTCGTCTTTCGTTTGAAACTTATGGACAAAAAATTGGTCAACAGATTCAAGCTTTAAGACTTCAGGTCCGTGGAAATGTTGTGATCGAAGAGATCTCGCTTGAAATCGAAAACAGATCAGTGCCAGGTCCAGGCCCAGGTTTTCCTCAGGAGCGCAGACTGGAGCAAGTGATCAACCAACGTTTATACGATACATCCGGAGTTCTTCTTTCAGACCTTATGAGATTAGAGCGCAGACACGAAGAAAGAATTGTTGAATCTGTTGAGCTTGTTCTAAGAAATGCAGATATGGCCTCTAAAGTAAAACTTTGCCAGATCGTTGCAGGACAATTTCAAGCTGTGAACTGTGGAGCTCCGACAACACTTTCATCAGGCTCACAAATTGTAAGATTACAGTCGGTGAATTACGCAAAACTTAGAGAAGTATCTCTCTCAGTAAGAATGGGAATGATCGACATCGATCGTATTATCATCAACCTCAGATAATAGACTTTTCCACACACACTTTAAAAAGGCCCTCCAGATGGAGGGCTTTTTTTGGCAAAAATCCTGCTTGTTATTTATGAGAGAAGATAACTAAGGAGGTTTTATGCCAAACCGTCATGATCATGATCGTAACTTTAATGATGATCTTTATTGGACTGGAAATCCTTACGGAAATGCTTTTCCTAACGAATCAGAGCGTGAAGAAGCGGAAGATGAAGCACTAGCGGGTGAGCTGAATGCACCTGTGGGAAGAACTTTTGTCGGAGTAGGACCGAAAGGCTATCGACGCTCTGATGACAAAATAAAAGAAGAAGTTTGTCGTTTGCTTTATCACAATCATGATGTCGATGCTTCTCATATTGAAGTCGATGTCATCGAAGGTTGTGTAGACTTAAAAGGACACGTTCCACTGACAGGAATGCGAGGAGCAGCTGAAGATCTCGTTAGAGAAATTTCAGGAGTAAAAGATGTACACAATCATCTTCATGTTGATTCAGTCATGTAGTCAGAGTTTGAACGAGAAGTGAAGAACATCGACTAATTCGTTCATTGAAGAAAGCTCTTTCGTTTCTTCGAGATTTAAGAACTTAATTTTTTCACCTTCCACAATGAAACGACGAGGTTTACATTTAAAAAAACGGTAAAGGGGAAGATCTTTTTCACTTTCAAAAATGGAGAATGCATCGACGCCAAAATAATTGCATAGTCCTTCTGCGAACAAATTGTTTGTAATCACACCTTGCATTTTCCCTAACATATAGATCATTTCTTTGGGATCAGATCCGCGATGCATGTATAGATTATTTTTTCCAAGATCGATACTCGCAAACAAATCGGAAATTACACCCTCATCTTCTTTTGTCCAGATAGCAAATTTTTGATTTTCAAAAGAATCGAAAAACTTTTTCCAGATATCTATTTGTCTTGAGACATTAGTGAAGTTATCCAACATAATCATGATGAATTTTGGCGGCTCAACTTGTTTGAAAAGTGCCTCAATCGCTTCGACTTGAGTTCCGTAATCTTTATCTTTTAAAATTCGAACTGTGGAAAAATTTTGTTGCAGGTAAAGTTCTAAAAGCTTGAGAGAATTTTCTTCGACCGAACCACCTAGAGGGGCAGGATATCTTTTTGTTAGTAAATATTTATTCCATTTAACTTCATATCCTACTCGTTCTTTTGCTCTGAAATTAAATCCCATAAAAGCAGAGTTTAAAGAATTTTCGAGGTCCAAAAAAAGATCAATATTGAAGACATCATTTAAATTCGCGCAATAGTGATGAGTCTCGATGAGACTTGTCTTGGTCACAGGTCGCTCAAAAATTTTCACCTTAAAAGGCAAATAAGCGAGAGCGGCACTACCTCCATCTTCAACGATAAGATTAATTTCAGCTTTCGGAAATTCTTCACTTAATGTGATGAGGAAAGGATATGTTTCAAACAACTCATTATTGTTTTTTGGCATCTTCACCAAAATTTTTCTTACGTCACTCAATTCCATTACACTTCCTCAAATCTAAATTGATAAAGATCTTCAAAGTCACTCAATTGCGGGTTTAATGGTACTGATCTCACCATTTTTTTTAACTCTTGCCACTTTAATCTTTCATTTAAAAGTGAACTCTCTACATGCATTTTTTCACATCGTTCAAATTTCTGTTTGGCCTTATTAAGCATACCAGTTGCTCCCGTAAGATTCTCCTGACGATAATGAAACATTGATGCCGCCACTTGTATTACGGCCCAATAAACATTTCGCTCCGGACCTGGCTCTTCCATCCAGCAATCTTCCAGAAATTCATGACACTCCCAATATTTCTGAGCGTTAAAGAGCTTAATCCCCTCGCGCATGAGTTCTAAATGTTCTTTGCTAAACTGGGCCATCTTGCTATCTTAAAGGGGTATTTTAAATTCAACTATTACCCTATTGTATCCCTAAACGAGAACAAAGTTATGTCGGAAATTTCTGATCAAATTCAAACTTTAGTACCTGAGTATGTTCGTAATCTACAAGTCTATCAGGCCGGTAAGCCCATTGATGAACTTACTCGCGAAAGAGGCCTTACAAATATTTCTAAATTAGCAAGCAATGAAAATCCACTGGGACCTTCACCATATGCTATAAAGCAGATGACTATGGCCTTATGGGATGTCCATCGCTATCCCGATATGAATGCCTATCAACTAAAGACTTCACTCTCTAAGCTCTACAAATTAAAAAATGAAAATATAATTTTAGGAAATGGCTCTGAAGGAATTATGGCCTACATTGCGCGCGCTTTCGTGCAACCAGGTCATGAAATCTTAACAAGTGAACACACTTTTATCGGATTCTCTATTATTGCAAGAAGTGTTGGGGCTCATTTGAAAACAGTGCCACTCACTCGCGACTATAGATTTGATGTTGAAGCTCTTGCCAAAAATATTACAGCAAAAACTAAAGTCATCTATATTTGCAATCCTAACAACCCGACAGGAACATACATTACTAAAAAGGAATTTGATTATTTAATGTCTCACGTTCCTTCTCACGTTCTTGTTATTCTCGATGAAGCTTATTTTGAATTTGCGTGTGAAACTCCAGATTATCCAAACTCAATGGACTATCGTTATGACAACGTCATCACACTCAGAACATTCTCAAAGGCCTATGGGCTATCTGGAATTCGAATTGGATATGGATTTGGACATGAAGATTTGATCGCCAATTTGACTAAAGTTAAATTGCCTTTTGAACCAGGCCTGATTGCACAAATGGGTGCTATTGGTGCTGTTAATGATAAACCACATCTACGTCGTACGGTTGCTAACAATCGCCGTCGCTACGAAGAAACTTTTGCATTTCTTACAAAACATGAATTTAATCCCATTAAGTCAGTGACTAATTTTATTGCTTTCAAAACGGGATCCGAAGCTGCTTCTCGCGATCTCTTCGAACGATTGCTTGATCACGGTGTCATCATTCGTCAGTTAAAAGCAAATGAAATGCCGGAGTACGTACGTGTTTCACTTGGTACAAAAAAAGAAATGAAACATTTTTTTTCCGCGATGGAAGACGTCCTACCTGAATACAATAAGAGATATGGGAGACCAAAAGCATGAAAGTCGTTACCTATCGCTATCAACATCAATACGGAATAGAGACACGTCTAGGTCTGCTTGTTGATGATGTCACTATCCTTGATCCCAATCTCGCGTTTGCATGTGATTTCGAAC
>CBIHOP010000082.1:0-10700 GCA_966211385.1 uncultured Bacteriovorax sp. | reverse complement strand
CAATAGTTCCGATGTTAACGTGAGGTTTATTACGGTCAAATTTTTCCTTAGCCATTGGGCATTCTCCTTCTTCGTTTTTCTTTTGCGTAAAGAATTATATTTTAATAGGGCTTTATAACGTGTTCTAAATTAAGTCAACAGTATGCCCTCGAACATTAGTGCTGACAAGGGGAAAAATGGAGCTCCCGATGGGAATTGAACCCATGACCTCTCCCTTACCAAGGGAGTGCTCTACCACTGAGCCACGAGAGCGAAGTCACTTTAACTATCGACAAGTTAAAATAGATGAAGATTAAAATTGTGTAAAGAAAAGTTGAGATTGAGGTAGAGAATGGAGCGGGCGACAAGATTCGAACTTGCGACATCCACCTTGGAAGGGTGGCGCTCTACCAACTGAGCTACGCCCGCATAGAAAAACTTGGTAAGAAAATGGTGGAGAGAGAAGGATTCGAACCTTCGAAGGTATAAACCGACAGATTTACAGTCTGTTGCCTTTGGCCGCTCGGCAATCTCTCCTCTTTTCCAGCTCTCACTTATGAGATAGATGGAGCTGACTATAGGAATCGAACCTACGACCGTCGGTTTACAAAACCGATGCTCTACCAACTGAGCTAAGTCAGCATACATTATCTAACCGCGATGCTAGGGGTAATTTATAATCTCTTTGATTTTCAAAGGCAACGAAAATTTTAAAATTTTTTTAATCAAACTGATCCAAAAATTTTTTCCATCGCAATTGCCGCAGCGACAGAAACGTTTAAAGATTTAATTTTCCCTGCGGGTTTGAAAGAAATTGTCGTTTCAACAACGCGACTGACAGCATGAGACATGCCCACATCTTCAGCGCCTAAAACTAAACAAATACTTTTTTTTGAATCAAGTGTACCGAGATCTCCGGTCGCATGTTCAGATAGACCAATGCAAGTTGCTCCGAGATCTTTTAATTTTGTAATTGTTTTCGGAAGAGCAGAACAACGAACAATTTTTACGTATTCAGTTGCTCCAGAAGCAATTCGTGAAAAGCCGGGACCAATTCCGAAATTTCCTTTCGAAGAAATAAGAATGGCATCTACTCCATAAAATGCAGCTGTTCTCATGATGGCCGCACCATTGTGAGCGTCTGTAACTTGATCGAGAGCAAGAATCTTCAGCGGAATGCGACTCTCGAGTTGCTGATAAATCCAAGTTGGTTCAAGAATATCAACAGGGCTCACGAGCATGTAAATTCCAGAGGGCACACGCTGAAATTCTAAATCGAGATCGCGATAAATTTTTTTAGCTTCTTCTTGTAAAGCATGACCTTCCAGCCAACGAACTTTATTCAAAGGAATGTCGGAGTCACGAAGACCACTGCGCTTTTTAAATTCATGAAACCCTTCATCCGTGCAGACGATTTCGAAAACTTGGCGCTGAGGATTTTTTAAAGCTTCGGCAATACTATGAATGCCGACAATCATATCGTGGTCCATGAGAGTCCTATTGAAGTAGCGTTTTAAGCGTAGAAATTAAGTTTTCACGAGTTACTTTTTTTACTTCGCCTGTTTTACGGCAAATGATTTCAAGTTCGCCAGAAGCGCTAAAATCGCGCTCTCCGAGGACAACTCTGTATGGCAGTCCAAGAAGGTCAGCGTCTTTAAATTTATTTCCTGGACCAACATTGCGATCATCGTAAATAACTTCGAGACCGGCGTTCATCATCTCAACGTAAATATCGTCAGCAATTTTTGCGAACTCTTCTGCTTTTACGATTGTGGCAAAGTAAACTTGATAAGGTGCAATTGATTTCGGCCAGATGATACCGTTTGCATCGTGGTTTTGCTCGATAGCAGCGGCCACAACTCGGGTAACACCAATTCCGTAACAACCCATCAGTGGAGTGACGAGCTTTCCGTTTTGATCAAGGACCCCCACTTTCATGTCTTTTGTATATTTGTCACCAAGCTGGAAAACGTGTCCAACTTCAATTCCGCGTTTCTCAACAACAGAATATTTTCCATCAAGGGTAAGATCGCCAGCACGTGCTAAACGAAGATCAGCTGTTTCGATTTTTTTCATGTCACGCTTTGGATTGAATCCTACAGTGTGAGCATCTTTTTTGTTGGCGCCAATGGCATAACTAGCATCCAGATTGATGGCATTGTCGAAAATGATTCTGATATCGTCATTTAATCCAACTGGGCCAATATATCCTTTCCAAAGTTTTGCTGCTTTTATCTGCTCTTCTGTTGCTGCTGTTAAATGATCGCACTTTAAAAAGTTATTAAGTTTGATTTCGTTAACTGTGTCGTCGCCTAAAACCATTGCGAGAACCAGTTGTGATTTGTCGCCAGTCGTTGCTACGTAGACCATCGACTTAAGACTATTATGCTGTTCAATTCCTAAGAATTTGCAAACCGCTTCGATCGTTTCCATTTTTACTGTTTCAACTTCTTTCATTGGAACAATGCTCATATCGAATGTTGTTTTCGCGCGAATTGTCTGGGCCTTCTCAACGTTAGCTGCATATTTCGCTTCTGGAGAATAGATAATTAAATCTTCACCTGCGTTTGCGACAACTTGAAATTCATGCGTTTTAGAGTCTGATGAGGCCATTGCTCCACCATCTGCTTCCACAGGTATGAACTCCAGTCCTAGACGAGTGAAAATGGCAGTATAAGCATTGTACATATCTTGGTAGCCTTCATCTAAGCTGGCCTTGTCGATATGGAATGAATAAGCATCTTTCATCGTAAATTCACGCCCACGCATTAAACCAAAACGTGGACGAATTTCATCGCGGAATTTTGTGTTGATCTGATAAAGCGAAACTGGAAGTTGTTTGTACGACTTCACTGTTTTTCTGAAAATATCAGTAACCGCTTCTTCATTCGTCGGAGAGATACAGAGATCGGCTTCTTTTTTATCTTTAAAACGAAGCATCAGACCGCCCATTTTGTCCCAACGGCCAGTCTCTTGCCATAACTCACCTGGAGTCACAACAGTCATCGTGATTTCGTAACTTCCAATTTTGTTCAACTCTTCTCGAATGATGTTTTCAACTTTGCGGATTGAACGTAATCCCATTGGTAAATAGTTATAGAGGCCAGATCCTGATTTGTGGATTAAACCAGCTCTGATCATTAATTGATGTGATGGAATTTCAGCGTCTGCTGGAACTTCTTTATACGTTTGCCAAAAACCTTTCGTCAGTTTCATACATTGACCTTGGATAAAATAAATTGAATTGATGGTACACTAAAGTTTTAACTATTGAAACGAGGGAGCAAGGGCCCTGGGCAGGGTGAAAGCTTCAACTGTCTCGCGCTCAAGTGATGCGGCAGAAACAATTTCATAAGCAGATGGAGTCGCAAGAAGCTTGCGGCACAGAAGATTGTGCAAATTGTGACCAGATTTGAACGTTGTAATTTTTCCGGCGATTTCATAGCCTAGAAGCGAGATATCACCAACTGTATCTAGTATTTTGTGACGAACGAATTCATCAGCAAAACGAAGTCCTTCAGGATTAACTACGCGGTAGTCATCCAGAACGATAGCGTTATCGAGAGATCCACCTTTGATCAGACCCTTTCTTTTTAGAGCATCAACATCTTTTAAAAGACCAAATGTGCGAGCACGGCCAATTTCATTGATGTAATTTTCGCATGAAAATTCGAAAACTTTATTTTGAGTTTTAATCGTTGGGTGAGCAAAAACAATTGTTGAATCGATGATGAGTTTTGATGATGGTTCAATTTCGGCCCATTTGTCGTCAACTTCAACACGCACTTTTTCAAGTACGATGAGGAATTTTTTTGATTTGTTTAATGAAGTGATTCCATTTTCTTTTAATAAGAAAACGAAAGAAGCACCTGAACCGTCCATAATTGGAACTTCAGGGCCATCGATTTCACAGTAAACGTTATCAATTCCGAATCCATAAAACGCTGACAACAAATGTTCAACAGTATGAATAGCATTCATGCCTGCACCGATTGTCGTATTGTTTTCCGTGGCCCCTACTGTTTCAGCATTGGCCTTTAAAACTGGAGCGTTGGGAATATCTGTTCTTTTGAATTGAATACCGAAATCAGCTTCAGCAGGATGAAGAGTCAACGTAACTTTCTTGCCGGAATGGATACCAATTCCGGTAACAGAAAATTTTCGAGTGATCGTACGTTGGTTAAGCATTTACTCTTTTTACCTTTTAAATCATGAACATAGATACTTAATTTATGGCTTATCGCCATAAAAAGCAACTAGAAACCATTATAATCTCAAAGCCGGCCTAATCCAAAGAATAAAACTTGCCTATGGCATTAGATACCGCTTTTGTCATGAATACTTCAATTTCGTTTATCAATCTACAAGTTGGAACTAAATAATGTAATATTTCCAGCTATAGGAGCCCCCAATGAAAAGTATCTGGTTTAATCCAAAGCTTGACCTCGAGAAGGTTAATAATTTCAGTCAAAACACACTTGTTTCCCACCTGGGAATTGTCATAACCGCTATCGGAGAAGACACGCTGGAAGGCACGATGCCGGTCGATGAGCGCACGTTTCAACCGCACCGACTTCTGCATGGAGGCGCCTCATGCGTGCTTGCAGAAACTCTAGGCAGCATTGCTGCCAATCTCAGCCAGAATCCAGATGAGAGAGTCGCTGTCGGCCAGCACATTGAAGCGACTCACATTCGCCCTGTTTTAAAAGGGCATGTGCGTGGAGTGGCCAAACCAGTTTATTTAGGGAGTAACTCTCAAACGTGGAGGATTGAGATTTTTAATGATGAAGGCAAACTTGTTTGTGACAGCAAGATCATCATGGCACTTAAAAAGAAATAATTAATCTTTAAATTGATTAATGTGATCTTTTGCTTTTTGACTGATCTCACGGCCACGCGGAGTGCGAAGAAGAAAACCCTCTTTTAAAAGATATGGTTCGTAAACATCTTCGATGGTCGTGCGGTCTTCCGCGAGTGTGGCACACAAAGTTTCGATTCCAACCGGGCCACCTTTGTAATAATCTTCAATTACACGAAGAATTTTTCGATCCATTCGATCGAGCCCGAAATGGTCAATTTCCATTAGAGAAAGTGATTTTTTCACAGACTCTTCCGAAATTTTTGATTCGCCTTTAACAAGTGAGAAATCGCGAACACGTCTTAAAATTCTATTGGCAATTCTTGGTGTTCCGCGAGCGCAAGCTGCAATCAAATTGAGTGCCGATTGTTCGAGAGTGATGTTTAATTTTTTAGCATTGTTGCCGACGATTTCAGCCAACTCCTCTTTTTGATAAAAATCAAAATGAAGGTGGGCCATGAATCTGTCGCGAAGTGGATTTGAAAGAAGTCCGCTTCTTGTTGTTGCTCCAATAAGCGTGAAAGGTGCAACTTGAATTTGCATCGTGCGAGCTGACGGCCCCTGCCCAATAACAATATCTAAGCGGTAGTCTTCCATTGCAGAATAGAGAATTTCTTCTACCGAGATATTCATACGATGAATTTCATCAATGAAGAGAACATCTCTCGGTCCAAGGTTTGTGAGAATCGCTGCTAAGTCGCCTTTTTTCTCAATTCCAGGGCCGCTGATGACATGCAATTCGCTGCCAATTGATTTAGCAATAATCATGGCAAGTGAAGTTTTTCCAAGACCAGGAGGCCCGGATAAAAGTGCATGGTCCATTGCTGAATTTCGAAGTCGAGCTGACTCCACCATGACTTCAACGTTTTGAATAACTTTTTTCTGACCGATGTATTCAGTGAAATCAACAGGACGAAGAAGGACTTCGTGCTTGAACTCTTCTGTTCCCATCTCTTGATTTAAAACTCGATCTTCAAATTCAAAACTGTCATTCATATTAAAGCTCTTTTAAAACGAGATGAATTAATTGTTCTGGTTTCGTGATGAGATTTGCTCCCAGAATTTTTTGAGCAAGTGGAATGATTTTATCTTCTTTAAATCCCAATTCCTTACACGCCATTAACGTATCATTTAAAATATCGTGCTGGTTGCTTGAACTTGGTCTATCGTCACGAATGGTAAACTCTTCTTCCACCATCATCAATTGAGTTTGAGGAAGACTGATTCTTTCTGATTTATAGATTCTGCTTGAATCCGAATACATTTTTACTTTGTCGATTTTTCCAGCGAGATCGAGAATAATTTGAGCTGCACCCTTATTTCCCAGTCCCGGGATTTTTGTCAGTGTAGCTTTAGCTTCCAAATTAACAGCGTTAATGATGTCATTAACACCTAAGTTACAAACTAAATTATAGGCTGACTTTGGTCCGATGCCTTTTACGGTTAATAGCATTTCAAAAAGTTTTTTTGCTCTCAAAGAATGAAAGCCGTAAAGATTTTCAGAATCTTCTTTGATGATGTGAGCGATGTAAATCGCGGCCATCGTTCCTTCAATGAGCACCTTATTGTAAAAAACCTGATATCCGATTCCGCTTGGAGTTTGAATGATACATTCATGACCATCACTGAAAAGAACTTCACCGTTTAAAAATCCAATCATATTGTTTTACCCATTAATTTTAATTTCATGTTGCGGTTAAGAGCGTGGCAAACAGCGATTGCCAGAGCATCTGATTCGTCCGCTGTTTTGAATTGCAGTTTTCCAAACATCATACTCAATGCTTTATCAACAGCTTCTTTTGAAGCGTGTCCGTGCCCCGTAACGGAAGACTTCACCGTATTCGGTGAATATTCAAATACGCGCCCCTGATGTGTACTTGAAAAAGCCGCGACCATAGCACCTCTTGCTTGAGCAAGTTTACTTAGGGCTTCCACGCTTTTTACATAAATAAGTGCTTCAACAGATATCTCTGTTGGTTCATATTTCGTGAGAATGTCTGCGCATGATTGATAAATAATTCCGAGACGATCGATAAATTCATCAACATGATCATAGCGAAGAACGCCAGAAGCGACGTAAGAAATTTTTCTTCCATCAACTTTCACTAAACCATAACCGGCCTTGCGTGATCCTGGATCGATTCCCAGAATAATCATTTCTGCCCCTTGTTTTTTACGAAAGTACCAACATAAAAAAGGAGAGAGCCACCAACGAGTTGAATGAGTTCGAGTTTTCCGTAATCGCCTTTACTCATGCCTGCAAATAGACACAGTCCAACAGACGCAAAACCGATCAACTGCATTCCTAGTCCAAGATAAAAAAACATTTGAGAATTTCCTTGATAATAAATCGTACTGAAGTTTTTTTTCTTTGTAAAAAGATCTCTTCGTCAGTATCATTCCTGCATGAATCTCATCTTGAATTCGGCATCGATAAAAAAGAAAATCAGCAAAGAACTGAAGGCTGATTGCAAACTCCTCAAATCAAACAATATTACTCCTTTCTTGAAAGTTGTTCTTGTTGGAAAAGATCCGGCGAGCGTGATTTACACCAATAACAAAAAAAGATTTTGTGAAAAAGTTGGAGCTCAATGTGAGATCGTTGAGTTAGATGAAAAAATCAGCGAATCTGAGTTTCGTTCAATTATCAATTCCATCAATGCTGATAAACTTGTTGATGGTTGTATTATTCAACTTCCCCTCCCTAAACAATTGGCGCATCTTGACGTTGGCAGACTTGTGGCCAAAGAAAAAGACGTTGACGGATTTCACCCAGAAAATTTGTATGGTCTTTTGAAAGGCGGCGAGAATTTTACGGAAAATTTTATTTCTTGCACGCCAAAAGGAATTCTTACTTTGATGAAAGAATACAACATCGACTTGAAAGGTAAGCATGTTGTCATTGTCGGTCGAAGTATGATCGTTGGAAAACCACTTGCGCTTTTACTCACTAACAACGATGCAACAGTTACCCTTTGCCATTCTAAAACCGCAGACTTGAAATCAATTACAAAAAATTGCGATATTCTTGTCTCCGCAATCGGTTCTCCAAAATTCATTGATAAAAGTTATCTTTCTTCGACGACAAATCAAGTCATCATCGACGTTGGAATGAACACAGATTCTAACGGCGAACTTTGTGGTGATGTAAACTTCGATGAAGTAGCTCCGCTAGTTGCGGCCATCACTCCTGTCCCTGGTGGAGTAGGTCCAATGACTATAGTTTCGCTAGTGCAAAACCTTTTACAAGCTAGCAAAAACAGGTTATCTGTTTAGGACTCTTTTTCAAGGGAAACACAATGACGATTGACTCTACAATTAAAAAAACTTCATTGCATGAAGAGCATCTTGCTCTCAACGCAAAAATGGCCCCATTCGCTGGTTTTGATATGCCTTTACAATACTCTTCAGTAAAAGAAGAAGTGATCGCTGTAAGGGAAAATGCTGGTGTATTCGATGTAAGTCACATGGGCGAATTTTTTGTCACTGGTCCTGATGCCATTAAATTTGTCGATCATGTTATTACAAATGATTTTAAAAATGCTGACATGCTTAAAGCTGTTTACTCACCACTTTGTCGCGAAGACGGAACGGTGATTGACGATCTTATTGCATACAAACTAGCTGAAGACAGAGTTCTTATTTGTGTAAATGCATCGAATATCGAAAAAGATTGGAACTGGATTTATTCGAAACTTAATGGCTTCAACTGCACGATGGAAAACCAATCAGATAATTTTTCATTGCTTGCTGTTCAAGGACCAAAAGCTGCACTCATCCTAAAAAACTTAGGAATTCTTAAAAACATCGATTTTCCTTACTACTCAATTTTCGAAACAAATTTCCATGGTGAAAATTTAATCGTCGCTCGCACTGGTTATACAGGTGAAGATGGATTCGAAGTTTTCTCAAGCCACGCTTTCGCTAAAGATCTTTGGAATAAACTTCTTTTCAACGGTGTAAAGCCATGCGGTTTAGCTTCTAGAGACGTTTTAAGACTTGAAGTTTGTTTTCCACTGTACGGACATGAGCTTACTGATGAAGTAACTCCTCTTGATGCTGGTTTAAGTTGGACAGTTAAGCTGACAAAAGAAAATTTCATTGGGAAAAAAGCTCTTTCAGATTACAAACCAAAACACCAACTCGTGAAACTTTCGCTTGAACGAGGGATACCTCGCGAGGGCTATCCTGTTTTGAATGCTGCTGGTGAAAAAATTGGATTTGTTACATCTGGAACGATGTCAGTAGTAACTGGAAAGGGAATCGCGCTTGCTCTTGTTGAAAAAGCAAAAGCTCCACAAGATAAAAAATACTTAATTAATATTAGAAATAGTAACTATGAAGCTCAGGTTCACACCAAAGCTTTTGTTTCCGGAGGACACAAGTAATGTCAAACGTACCAAACGAACTGAAATACACAAAAGAACATGAGTGGGCAAAACTAGAAGGAGATGTTGTTACAATCGGTATCACTGATTTTGCACAATCTTCTCTTGGCGATATTGTTTTCGTAGAGCTTCCAGAAGTTGGAAAGCAACTTAACTCTCACCAAACTTTTGGTGTTGTTGAATCAATTAAATCTGTAAGTGATCTCTACTCACCTCTTGCTGGAACAGTAGTAGAAGTGAATAGCGACCTTGTGAATGCTCCTGAACTTTGTAATGCTGAACCTTACGGAAACGCATGGATGATTAAAATTAAGTTATCTAATGCTTCTGAAGTGAATTCGCTTTTGTCAGCATCTGATTACCAAAATTATCTGTCATCACTCTAATTTAAAAGTTATCACAGACTTGTAACTAAAAAATGCCCCGTCTCGGGGCATTTTTATTTTCTGGGACACAAATTTTTTGATTTTTTCACTCTTATCTATGCAAATTTTTCATTGATGAATGATTGATTTTTGGAAATAAATTTTTATTTAAAAAAATCTTTACGAGGGCCTTCGCTGGCTACATACTTTGGTTCGCTTAAAACAAATTTTTTATGTAATGGGATTACTAATAATATGATGTCTGATAATCAGGATGCAATTCAGCTTCTAAATACTGCGGTCATTAAGAGCAAAGAAAAAAGAATCAATGCTACTTACGAAGAAAGACTAGGAAAAATTTGTAACTCACCTGTCATGAATGCTCTGTTAGTTGCTGTTGATCACTTAGCAGAAGAACAAAAAATTTCTAAAGATCATGCGTCTGTGCAGATCATTGAAACAATCCGCGAGTTGGATTCTATCTGGAACGATTATGTTGTGATGGAAGGAATTGGAAAACTCAAAGATCTATTGAAAAACAACATTAACTAGCTTTTAACAACAAATCCCCATTGAATCGTGGCCCGACCACCAACAAGCAAACCTTTCGGAGGGTTTGGAAAAGGGCCGGCTTTATTAAAGGACTCGATCGCTGCTTGGTCGAGTTCTCTTATTCCTGAAGTACCTTCAATTTTGATATCTACAATATTTCCGCGGTCATTGAGAATTACTGTTACAGCAGTAATTAAGTTTTCACTCGCAGGCATTCTGCGACCAGAGCGATAAAGATTTTTTGCTTTATCTTTAATTGAAGTTCCCCAATGCTGTTCTAACTTTTGGCGAATGCGATGATAAAAACCATAATACATATTTTCTGTTGTATTAAGATTCGTCATATCCCCTAACGGAACATCCTCTACAAAATCATTGCTGGCAGAAAGCCCATTTGTTCCAACTTTTCCTTTTTCTAAACCAAGAGCTTGTGCGGATTTTGTTTTTTCCGCCATTTCTTCTAACATGGCCTTTTCTTCAGCGGCCGCAGCTTCATGGGCCTTTTCAACTTTAGCGAGTTCAAATCCACCAAGGTCACTAAGAGAAAGATTCTTTTTT
>CBIHOP010000081.1:0-10810 GCA_966211385.1 uncultured Bacteriovorax sp. | reverse complement strand
AGCCCCCACATTTTTGAAAGCGCCGGTGCGAGAACAAATCCTGAATTACATCCGTGAAGAATAACGTAAGCACCTTTTAGAAAGTTTGCTTTGAGCGATTCGATGCCGTTCGTTTTCTGATTGAATCTATGAGTTCTGCTGTTGATATGAATACCAAACTGAGCTGAACTGTGGCTGAAAATGTCTAATGAGAGTATTTTGGGGAATTTTTTTAATTCGCTTAGAAGATCGTCACCATCCATTGTTTTTTTACTAGTTTCATGGATTGTAATACCCCATCTTTTTAGCGCGCCTTCATTGCCCATTTCTTCTTCTTTAACGGCAATCATGACAATCTGCTCGTCTTTATTAATCTCTTTGTATTTTTCTGCTTTCGCTTTTGCAACTTCCTGAAATAGAAGTTTTAAGTCATCACCAGCTGCCGCGACAATAACTCGAGTTGGCTTTTTAGAATCTATTTTTTGATCACCATATGAAGTGATGAAATATTCGGCGTTCGCTCCTGCACTTAAAAATAAGCAAAACATTAAAGCTAAAACTTTCGACATAGAATCCCCCAATTTAATGTTGGACATGTATCAAGAGGGGGATGGATTAAGAAGTGATTAGGTAGTTTTTACATGATCTTTAAAATAAAAAGCCCCCATTTTATTGGGGGCCAAATCGTTCAAGGTTGTGTTGAAAGACTCAGAGGGAGATTCCAAACACTTCAGGAAGGAATTTGTGCTCAAGATTTTGAGCGCTAGTTCCAATCTTAGTAGCAACCTTGGCGATAACATCTTCTTTAGCTTTGCTGTCTACAGCTGCTTTCTGGATTTCTTCAAGCGAAACACCAGTTAAAGTTTTCAAGTCACTCATTAGAGCAAGTTGATCTTCAGCAGTTAGTTCACCATTAGTACGTGAAAGCATTTTTTCAACTTTCGCTCCTAGTGTAACCATCGACATACCTGTTTCGATACTTACGTTGTAGACAAATGAAACCTTTGCAGCTTTAGCAAAGAATTTTTTCTGTTCTTGCTCGTGTGCCATTAAGCTTACGTCTGTAGATTCGTTTTCGTCTTCGTATAGGTAACCAGAATTTCTTCCTTCGTAGTATCCGCTAGAAAGTTGATCTACAACTTCGTAGTCATTTCCGTAACGGTCACCATTTAACTCACCTGAAAGTACATCACCTCTTTCGATGCTTCTGAATTCAGAAGCTACGGCGCGGTTATTAGAGTAGTAATCGTAGTAAACGATTGAACGGATGTATTGAAGGCTTACAGCTTTATATTCGCTGAATTTAGCATCGTAGATAACAAACCAGTCATCTTGTCCTGCTTGCTGTGATCTCGCTGTTTCGTTGCTGTAAAGCTCGATACGAGTTGAATAAGTACCATCAACTGAGTTGAGGTTTGACACGAATTCAGAAGCTAAAATATTAGCTGATGAATATTGGCCATAAGTTGAAGTAGGAGTTGTTGGAGTTGTAGGTGTTGTTGGAGTTGATCCACCACCTGTTCCTGGAGAAGATCCGCCACCTGTTGTTGGAGGTGGAACATAAACACCGCCACCGCCGCCGCCGCCACCGCTACAGCTTGCGAGAGTTAATAATGCTGCTAACATTGATACTTTTAATAGTGCGTTCATGAAATCCCCCTCTTGAACCAGTTCGTGTCGAATCACTCGACCTATAAGCAACAAGTAACACCACTAAAAATTTAAGTCGACCATTTCACTCAACTTGTAAGAAGATAAAATTTAAGTGGGATTCTTATGACACTGATTTAGTTTTTTAAAAGAAATTTGGTTTCGCTTTGATACCGAATTAAGCAAAAAAAAAGCCCCGCTTTCGCGGGGCCCTTTTTTTAACTCTATAAAAAATTCAAATTAAAGAGTGATACCTAAAACTTCTGGAAGGAATTTTTGCTCAAGGTTTTGAGCTGAAGTACCAACTTTAGCAGCAACCTTAGCAAGAACTTCTTCTTTTTTAGCTTTGTTTTCTGAAGCTTCTTTCATCTCTTCTAAGCTTACACCTGTAAGAGATTTAAGATCGTTCATAACAGCAGCTTGGTCTTGTTCTGTAAGCTCTCCGTTTCCACGTGAAAGCATTTTTTCGATTTTAGATCCAAGTGTAACCATTGACATAGATGTCTCGATGCTTACGTTGAATACAAGAGAAACTTTAGCAGCTTTGTCGAAGAATTTCTTTTGTTCTTGTTCTTGAGCTAGCAAGCTTACGTCTGTAGTAGTTGCTTCGTCTTCGTAAAGGTATCCAGAGTTTCTTCCTTCGAAGTATCCAGATGAAAGACGATCAACAACTTCGTAATCGTTTCCGTAGTAGTCTCCGTTAACTTCGCCTGAAAGAACATCTGATCTTTCGATTGATCTGAACTCAGAAGCTACAGCACGGTTGTTAGAATAGTAATCGTAGTAAGTGATTGAACGGATGTATTGTAGAGAAACAGCTTTGTACTCTTGGTATTTAGCATCCCAGATAACAAACCAATCATCTTGGCCTGGAGCTGCTGAACGAAGAGTTTCGTTCGTGTAAAGTTCAACGTGTGATGAGTAAGTTCCATCAACAGAGTTAAGTGAGTTAACGAATTCTGAAGCTAGGATATTTGGTGAATAGTAAGTTCCGTAAGTAGAACCACCACCAGTTGATCCACCACCGCCGCCGCCACCGCAGCTAGCAAGAGTTGCCATCATCGCTAATAGAGAAATTTTAAGCAAAGCTTTCATCATAAATACCCCTCTTTGAGTCAATGTCGGGATTCCCCGACTAATTTTTGGATCAAGTAACATTTCAAAAAAAAGAAGTCGATAATTTTGGTCGAATTGTAAGTCTTTTCCGAATCTTACATGCAATTCAGACTCTTTTTGGCACCAAAACATTTAAAGTTAGGGCCAAGAAATGCCGTTAAACCACAAAGAGTCCTAGTTTAGGAATGGGTCATGAAAATTTTTCTCGCAATATTGCTGACAGGATTGTCATTCAACAGCTTTTCCGCTGAGTTGAGTTCTATTGATCTCATTACTCCTCTGTCCTATCAGAGAAAGTCAAAATTCTCTCAATACGTAAAATCAAAGGCCGAATCAAAAATCGGTGATCTCATCAATTATGATGTGAAGAAAAAGGTTAAAGATACGATCACTCCTTATGCCGGAAGTCTACAAGGCTATTTTGGCAGTCGCGCCGAACTCGATCGTTTCGTAGAAAATGTCACACAAGATGGAATTTATAATCATCTAACTGAATCAGCGATCCGCAACGGAACAACCATTCGTGTACAAAAAATTACGGATGCAGGTCTCATCAGTTTCTACGGACATCTTGGTAAGAATCTTATTGGTAAACTGGCCGATAAAATTCTTGAAAAAGAAGGTGTGGAAAATGCTGGCAGACGTGAAATTTGGGTACAGAAAATTCTTGAACCATTCAACAACTGTATGGCAGTGGCACTCAACGCTCAATACGATGCTGATCACTGTGTGGAAGCACTCACTTCAAGTTTAGTTCCTAGTGTTGGTATTGGTATTGTTTACGAACTTTCGAAAGCTAACTTAGAAAGCTCTCTCCCTGAAAAAGAAAAACAACCATTCTTACTAAGTCAAACGCAGCTTTATAAAGCTTGTCTTGCTAAAACAAAATCTGCTCCCGAAGATGTTTCAAAATGTGCACTCGATGCCATGAGAACAGGTATAAACAAAGTCACAGACACTACACTTACAAAAACAATTAATGAAAAAGCTTCCTCACCTGCGAGTGCTCAGGTCATTAAAAAAACCGTCTGGCCTGCATTTCAAACATGTACGCAAAACGTAGGAAAAACGAAAAATCCACTTCGTGATCAGTTCATGAATTGTATTGATGATCTGGTTGGGACAACAGGTAGCCATCTTGTTAATGATAAAATCTCCAACACAAAAGCCGTCACTTCAATTATGTTGCCGGCAGATGCTAAAAAACTTGCTGCTGACAAAAGTGCGCAGTTCAAAAAATGTGCTGAATCTCAACGAGCAAAAAATGCTCGTAAAGATGGAATGCTTGATATTGATGTTTGTGAAAATACTATTACCAACGAAGTTGTTTACACTGTCGTTTCAGCTACATTAAAAGATACAGCGAATTCAACAGCTAAAAACGATAAAGCTGCAAGTCTGAAACTTGGTAATGAAGGTGTGGCCATTCTCAATGAATGTTGGAGCAATACTTTGGCACCAACAGCAAGAGAAGCCTGTTTGAAGAAAACTATTCTTACTTTTTCTGGAAAAGTCGCTTCTCTAAAATTAAACTCAGCCGTTCCGGCGGAGATGAATGGACGGGATAAACTTATCTCGAGCTCTATCACGACTCTGTCTGCCTGTTTATCGAAAGAATTACCAACGAATATTTCAGAATCTAATGATCTCTCTCAAAAGATAGATGGATGTTCTTCTAAACTCACTCGCTCGGTTGCACTCGAAGTTGCTTCTTATCAAATCAAAGACACAGCAAGCGACATGCTGACTAAAGAACAGACGGATAAACTCCTTGCAACTCTTGTTCAAGATCAATTTGCAAAATGTCTTGGTGCTGCTCCTTCTGATGAACTTATTGAAAAATGCGGTGATGAACTTACTGTTAAGGCCGCTAAACAGATCACGACAATCGGCTTTGAAAAAGAAGTAAATGCATATCTTAAAAAAAGCGGAGGCCCGCAAGCTTTTGGGCTTTCACAAAATGACGTTAATCTTTTCATCAAAGGACTCAATGATAGAACTCAGCTTTGTTTGGATAAGAAAACGCAATCGAAGGCAATGGATAAAGTAAATGTCTGTGCAAAAACTGCAATCAAAGACATTGCCATGTACTTTGGCGATCTTCAATTCAAAAAATCTGTGGGCGACATGTATGCTGGTCGTGAAGCTGACAGAAAAGAAGTAGAGAAAAAATTTAAACTTAGCCTGACACAATGTTTAGATACTAAAGCTTCTTCAGATATTTCGATAAGTGATTACACAAAAAATTTATATGTCTGTTCAGATAAAATTTCTGGCACGACGACTCTAGATGTTGGTCAAGATCAAATCGATACTGCTCTTAATACGTATTTAAAAGATCGCCCTGGACAAAATCTTAGTCCTCTACGCGATCAAATTCGTTCAAAAGTAATTGGCGATTTTAAAAAGTGTATGGCATCGACACCGGCCGATAAACAAGGTCGGTGTATTGATGAATTAAAACGTGAGTCCACGCAAACGATCGTTCTCAATTACGGTCGCTCTGAAACAAAAGCTCAATTAAATGCAGACAAAATGCCTGCAGAACTAAAACCTGCTGAAGATGCTCTCATCCAATGTACAACAACCAAACTCACTGGTGATGCCCTTAGCGCTCATCTCGATGAATGTACAAAACAATATGCTCTGAAGTTTGCCAAAGAACTTGGAACTCTAAAACTTAACCACTTATTGAAATCAGCTTTAGGCTCTGAAGAATATGCAGCTCAAAAGAAAAACATTGATGAAGTTGTTGCCAAATATACAACGTGTCTGGATGGACTAAAATCTATAAAAATGAGCGAAGGCCTTACGGACAAACTCACAACATGTACGACGGGATTGGAAGATCGTGGAACGGCCCTTGTTCGCAACAGCCTTAATGGTTGGATGAGCACTGATAAAAAAGATGCAGCGACACTTATGCTGAAACGTGAGTTCTCGGCATTCATCCCTTGTTTAAGCGTTCTACTCCCGACATCGCCATACACACCGGTCATGGATAAAAATATCGATTCTATCCTAAAACCAGTTGCTGTGATGTTCGCGCAATATATCGATTACAATCCAGAAAATGCAAAATCTACCTTAGACGGTGTCTTGAAAAAACTCTCAACGGATCTTCAAGATATTGCAAGCAATCCAAAGTCACGTGAAGAACTTGTTAATTTCCTTTATGAGCACGGAACTCTAGACCAATTCATTAAATCAATGGTTCAAGGTGAAGTTAAAAAAGCATTCACAACAATTCCAGAGGAAGATGTTCCGAAAGAATTAAAAGAAATGCTTCTTCAACGTCAGAACTTTGAAGACATTTTCAATTCACCAGAAGGTGAAAGAATTAAAAAAGATGTTATGAATAAGATGTTACGTCCTGCTCTTATTCATCAAGCTGATTTGAAAACTCTGGAACCTGAAATGGTCGCTATTAAAGATAGCGTCATCAATGTACTGGCCAACTCTCCTAGTTTCGGCGAGCAAATTTTGAGAACAGGAGTTCAAACACAAATTAATAAAATGAGTGGTGTGAAATCGTTCTTTGGAAAAATGCTCTACGGTAAAGAATCATTTGAATGGGAAAAAGTACGTTTAACGGAAGAAGGAAAAAAAGCTGAAGCTTATATCAAAGAACATATTCTACTTCCGAAATTTAAATCACAAGAAGTTGACAAGAAAGTAGCTGATGAGGCTGAAGAGCTCGTAACGAACGCTGTAAAAAAATATAAGAAATAAAAAATGAGTCTAAAAGAAAACGATTTTAAAATATTTATTCTTAGTGAGAATGTTACATATAGAAACAATCTCGCTGCTAAACTTCGTATTGAAGGCTTTAGTGTCGAATTTGCCAGTGGTGGCTTCCACTTCCTGCATCTTCTCGAAAGACAACGAAACGGCATCGACATGCTCATTTGTCATGAAAACATGAATGACATGCCTGCTGATGAAATCATTTCGATCTCTCGCCTCTCCCGCACGAAATTAGAAATGCCCATTCTCTTCCTTTCAAAGGATAATGATGAAGAAATCGTCTGCGAAATGATCATGATTGGCGCCAATGATTTCATCCTCCAATCAAACAACATGCTTCCGGTTGTTGAAAGAGTGCGTAAGCACTATTCAGTCTTGAAAACCGCCAAAGCTTCTTAACCTACGGCAACAATAAATAAATCTCTTTTCATAAGTGTTTCTCCAGCGAATAACTCCCCTTCACTGCGCCTTTTTTAGCTTTATTTGCTTCTCTAGGCTTGCTATCATCTGGCAAAATTCTCAATAACTATAAGGAATATGCGCATGAAAAAAATCAAAGTTGCGAACCCTGTCGTCGAGCTTGATGGCGATGAAATGACCAGAATTATCTGGAAATTTATCAAAGAAAAACTCATCCTCCCTTACCTAGATGTAGACATTAAATACTTCGATCTTGGTATGGAATACAGAGATCAAACGAATGACCAAGTTACAGTTGATGCTGCTGAAGCAATCAAGAAATACAACGTTGGTATCAAGTGCGCGACAATCACACCAGATGAAGCTCGTGTAAAAGAATTCAACTTGAAAGAAATGTGGAAATCGCCAAACGGTACAATCAGAAATATTCTTGATGGTACAGTTTTCCGTGAACCAATCATCTGTAAAAACGTTCCAAGATTAGTTCCAAACTGGACAGCGCCAATCATGATCGGTCGTCACGCATTCGGTGATCAATACCGTGCTACTGATTTCGTCGTTCCAGGAAAAGGTAAACTTACCATTTCATTCGTTGGTGAAAACGGCGAAAAAATTGAAAAAGAAGTTTATAACTTTAAGGGACCAGGTGTTGCTCTTTCTATGTACAACACTGAAGAGTCAATCCGTGGATTTGCTCACTCATGTTTCAATATGGCCCTTTCAAAAAAATGGCCTCTTTACTTCTCTTCTAAAAACACAATTCTTAAAAAGTATGATGGACGCTTCAAAGATATCTTCGAAGAAATCTATCAAGCCGATTACAAAAAGAAATTTGAGTCACTAGGAATCGTTTACGAACACAGACTAATCGACGATATGGTTGCTTCAGCTCTTAAGTGGAATGGTAATTTCGTTTGGGCATGTAAGAACTATGATGGTGACGTTCAATCAGATACAGTTGCTCAGGGATTTGGTTCTCTTGGTCTTATGACTTCAGTTCTTGTTACTCCAGATGGGAAAACGATGGAAGCAGAAGCCGCTCACGGAACTGTTACTCGCCACTACCGTATGCACCAACAAGGTAAACCAACTTCAACTAACCCAATCGCTTCAATCTTTGCCTGGACTCGTGGTCTAGGACACAGAGGAAAACTTGATAACAACAAAGAGCTTATTCACTTCTGTGAAACGCTTGAAAAAGTTTGTGTTGAAACTGTTGAATCAGGAAAAATGACGAAAGATCTTGCTGTTTGTATTTACGGTGAGAAAGTTACGGCCGATCAGTATTTAACGACTGAGAAGTTCCTTGATGCTCTTGATGAAAATCTAAAAAAATCTCTAAGTCTTTAAGACAAAAAAAAAGGCCCTCGTAAGAGGGCCTTTTTTTTTTATCTAATTCTGCAAAGTGACTCGTAGTCTGTAATTTTATCGCTAGTGTGTGATGTAGCATTGATTGTACCTGCAAGAGCAGTTGAACCTGATCTCATAAGCTCTAACTGAACATCACGTTTTGTGTACATATAGTGGTAAGTAACATCTTTACGGCCTTCGTGAGTAATTGTGATTTCTTTACAAACAACATCACATTTTCTTGGCTCGCCCACACAAACTTTTTCACAACGATTTTCTTTTGTCGTCCAAGTACAAGATTCAACAGCGTGGTACTGGTCTGAGTAACTATAGTCTGTATTGATATTTCCCACGACATCAAATGGCTGGCTGATTTTTTCACCAAGAATAGCAAACTTACCATTCACTGGAATATCTAAATCACTTTCTGCTTTGATTGGAACAAGAATTTCTTTTCCAAGATCACCACCTTCCAATTTTAGTGTGATGTTGCTGTCGCTGATAATTTTTAGAACTGCTGAGTAGTTTCCAGCTTTAAGTTCTACTTTAGAAGTTTTTAGATTTAAGAAACCATGTTTCTTTTTAACTGTAAGAGAATCTACAACGTTTAAACGTCCGCCTAGTTCATGGCATGAAGATGATAGTAGAAGTACTCCAAGTATTAGTGCTAATTTTTTCATTTGTAATCCCCCTCAGAATTAGTGTCTGACACCGACACGAGCACTCTAAAAGCAAGGCCTATGCCAATTTTTTAAATTTCGATTTATCAACTAGATCGCTCAGTTTTCCACAAAAGTTTTTGAAAACTGGGGCCACTATGCAACCGATTTGAAAAATTATCTAGTGCCACTTTCTTTTTTACAGAGTCCTTTACTCTTCAAGTGGTGCGATTTAAAACCGCTCCAGAAATTAAATGGGGGTTCTATGAAATCATTAATGCTTTTAAGCTTATTATTGTCTGCTGGTGTACAAGCAGAAACTGCTATCCAGGATGAATTAACTCTTGCTGATGAAGCTATTCAAGCTCCAACTCTTAATATTGAAGGGCAATATCAAACTGAAGAGACTGTAGCTCCGGCACCAGCTCCTGCTCCAAAACGTGTTGTTGTTAAGCAAAGAAGACTTTCTCAATCTGAAAAACTTAAACTCTATAGAGAGAGACTTGAAGAAAGAAACAGAATCATGGTTGAAAAGAAAATGGAACAAATCCGATTCCAACAAGAGATGGCCCTTGCTAAGAAGTTAGAAGCTTCTATGAACCAGACTTTGAAGGCCATCGACAATATTGAATAATCCTCTATCACTATAAAGAAGGGAGCTATGCTCCCTTTTTTTGTCTTTTTTCCAGTATTACTATAGAAAATTTACACTCCATCACCACCTGCACTTATTTTGCTTCATAATGCGTGCATGAGAATAAATCAAACAATTTTAATTTCTGGTTTCCTTCTTATGACTCTATCTTGTGCAAAAAGTACAAGTAAGAAATCGTCGCCCGGACCGACGAAAAATGCAGTTGAAGACATTGTTATGTCCTCCACTTTCAATGAGAAAATGCTAACAGACATTCCCCGTAAAGTCGTTTTTAACGATAAAGTCTCTGCGGTTAAAAATCAGGGCGATCGTAAAACTGGAACATTATTTACAACGATAGGTCTCATTGAATCAGCTATCAAAATTGATAGAGCACAAGAAGTTAATCTCTCAGAAGAGTATATGAACTACGTGGTTAAATCTCTCGGTCTATCGGCAATGACTGAAAGTTCACAAATTTCTGAGAATGTTGAAGCAACGAGAATGCACGGCCTGCTACTGGAAAGAGATTGGGGCTATCAACCTTCATGGTTTCAAAAAGGATTTGCTTGTGAAGGTTACACATCTACAGATGCACTCGCTCCTGCTGATTGTTTTAAGCACAAGAGACCTGATGAAAAAATTCTTGATAAAGCTTTTAGTGCTACCGGAATTTCGCTTACTCCGATGAAAAAAAATACGAATGATATTATTCGTTTTTTAGCAAAAGAAAAGCGCCCGCTAAGTCTTAATTTAGTGATTAACCGCAAAGGCTGGACGACAAGTGAAGTTAACTATTCGCAAGACTTAAGAAAAGAATGTCTTGTTAAACCTGATTCTTGTGAAGTTCATTCTATTCTACTTACTGGTTACGATTTGGATGCAAAAGTTTTCCACTTCAAAAACAGCTGGGGTAAAACCTGGGGAAAAAATGGATTTGGAACTATTAAAATTGAAACTGTAGATCTTTATTCTAAAGAAGATCTTTTTTATGCTGAAGTTGATGGCAAATTTGCATTACCAAAAGATTTCGAGAGAGAGTCTGTTGAATTTCAAGGTTTAAGAGTAAAGGCCAAAAGAACGAAAGAAAAAGATATGCTGGAGCTTACGATTGAAACAATGGTTAACGGAGCTGCTGGTAAGAGTGTTCTCATCAATAATGAACTTGTTACACTTAATGAAGCCAAAGAAAAGCCTACCGACAAAAATACATCTGCAGTTCTTCACAACAATAAAAAAGTGCAGATTCAGCATT
>CBIHOP010000080.1:0-10838 GCA_966211385.1 uncultured Bacteriovorax sp. | reverse complement strand
AGTAGATCGTTTTATCAAGAAAGTTTTCCCAATAATGAGTGTGATAAAAAAGTTTCAGTGATATGGGAAAAAAAGCTGCCCACATAAGAGCACTCGATCCGGCATAATAAATTTCTTTTTCTGCATGCATTTCAACGGCCCCTAATTTAGCGGCCGAGAGATAAGCAAAACTGCCACCAACAGCGCCAATAATCGCATTCATAGACTTTGGAAGTTGTTCGAACTTATTAAATATGTCTCCGTAATACGCAAGAAACAGAATCCATAGAGAGAGAAAACTCCAGGTATAAGATTCACTTTTTAAGAGGGAGAAATTCATCAGCACACTGTCATGAATAACCCCTGTCAGAACAAAAAGAATGAGCAGAAATGCGTAATGACCCAAGGAGATCTTGGGACGGAAAATAAAAAAATTGATGAAAGCGATAAGAACACTACCTAAGAGAAAGAGCGGCATAGGAAACGTTTTTCCAAAGAAGATGACAATGAACCACAGGCACTGGAGCACTAAAATTTTACACAGCATGAGCATATGAACTCCCCTTTTTTCTATTTTAGCGGGTCAACACACAAACTGCTCTCAGACGTTAGCTAGACAGATTCCGACTGTTTTAGTTTTGTTCGAATCAAGCGTTTTTTTCAATTTTTTTTCATCAGTTACACCATATATACGACTATGCTCTTGGCCGGTCCTACTATATATTGTGGTGGTGATCATCTGTTTTAAATAAAAAAATGGTGAGATCGATCTGTATTTATAGATGACAGTTAAAATTAGATGGTAAAATTTAGATTGATAGGACCACTTCACTCAAATTTAACTTATGATAATGACACGTCTTCCAGTCATCTGCGAAAAATGATAAAATCATGGTAGCAGCTCGCGCAAAAGCAGACCCTAGGAATTAGCTATTTTGAAACTTACCGCTTCTTGATATCTTTTAATCATAAAGTCATTCACATTTCGAAACGTCCTAAAGCGTGAACAAAAAGCGAAAAAGGAAAAAAGAAAAAATGAAAAACTTTATCACACACACAACGAGACACAGACATTCAGGAGACTCACAATGGTAAAGGATGCCAAGTCAGCAATTCTAGCGCCGAACGACGACCGCTTCGTGCTATTTCCAATTAAATATCACCAGGTTTGGGAGATGTACAAAAAACACATGGCGGTTTTTTGGACAGCAGAAGAACTCGACCTTGTTCCGGATCTTAACGATTGGGAAACAAAACTTAACAAAGACGAAAAACATTTCATCTCGCACGTGCTTGCATTTTTTGCAGCTAGTGACGGGATCGTGAATGAAAACCTGGCGATTCGTTTCATGAAAGATGTGCAAATTCCTGAAGCACGCGCTTTCTACGGATTCCAGATCGCAATGGAAAATATCCACAGCGAAACTTATTCACTTCTGATTGATACATATATCAAAGACGCGAAGGAAAAAGATTATCTTTTCCACGCTGCTCAGAACATGCCATGTGTAGCGAAAAAAGCTCAATGGGCAATCAACTGGATTGGATCGAAAAAATCATTCGCTCACCGTCTTGTTGCTTTCGCGGCCATCGAAGGAATTTTCTTCTCTGGATCTTTCTGTTCAATCTACTGGTTGAAAAAACGCGGATTGATGGCAGGACTATGTACATCTAACGAATTTATTTCTCGCGACGAAGGTCTTCACTGCCAGTTCGCGGTTCTTATGCATTCAATGCTTGATAAAGAAGAGCAAATTTCTGCTGAAGAAATCACAGCGATCATTACTGAAGCTGTTGAGATCGAAAAAGAATTTATTCTTGAAGCTCTACCGGTTTCACTTATCGGTATGAACAAAGAAAGCATGGGACAATACATTGAGTTCGTTGCTGACCACTGGTTACAGCAATTGGGAGCTCCTGCTTATTACAAAACTAAAACCCCATTTGAATGGATGGAACTTATTTCTCTTGAAGGAAAAACAAACTTCTTCGAAAAAAGAGTTTCTGAATATCAAAGACCAGGGGTTCTTGGAGAGAAGAATTCACACACATTCACACTAGACGCGGAGTTTTAAGATGTACGTAATCACAAGAAGTGGCGAGAGAGAGCCGATTAAGTTCGACAAAATCACGGAAAGAATCGAACAACTTTGTTTCGATTTAGATAGATCATTCATCGATCCAATGAAAATTGCTAAAAAAGTAATCGAAGGTATTTACGATGGAATTACAACAAAAGAATTAGATCAGTTAGCTGCTGAAACAGCTGCTTACTTATCAACTCAACACCCACAGTACGCGACTTTGGCGGGCCGTATTGCTGTATCAAATCTTCATAAAGAAACACGCGGATGTTTTTCTGAAAACATTAAGCAAATGTATCACTTCGTTAATCCTGTAACTGGTGAACCTTCACCTCTAGTTTCAACAGAACTTTACGAAGCTGTTATGGCAAACGCTGAACTTCTCGACAAATCTGTTGTTGATAAACGCGACTATAACTACGACTACTTCGGATACAAGACGCTTGAGAAGTCTTACCTTCTTAAGATGAACAACAAGATCGTTGAACGTCCAGGGCAAATGCTCATGAGAGTTTCTCTCGGTATTCACACAAACGATATCGAGTCAGCAATCAAGACGTACAACCTGATGAGCGAAAAATATTTCACTCACGCGTCTCCTACTCTCTTTAACTCAGGAACAAACAAAGCTCAGCTTTCTTCTTGTTTCTTGTTAACGATGAAAGACGATTCAATCGACGGTATTTACGAAACACTTAAACAGACGGCCCTTATTTCTCAATCTGCAGGAGGAATTGGTCTTTCTATTCACAACATTCGCGCTAAAGGCTCTTTCATCAAGGGAACTAACGGGACTTCGAACGGAATCGTTCCAATGCTTAAAGTTTTCAACGATACAGCTCGCTACGTAGATCAAGGTGGTGGAAAGCGTAAAGGTGCTTTCGCTGTTTACTTGGAACCATGGCATGCTGACGTGTTCGACTTCCTGGAAATGAAAAAGAACACAGGGAAAGAAGAACAACGTGCACGTGATCTTTTCTACGCGCTTTGGATCCCGGATCTATTCATGAAGCGTGTTGAAGAAGATGGAATGTGGTCACTTTTCTGTCCACATGAAGCTCCAGGACTTGCTGATTGCCATGGTAAAAAGTTCGAAGAACTTTATAAATCATACGAAGAAAAAGGTCTTGCTAAGCGTGTTGTACGCGCTCAAGATCTTTGGTTTGCGGTTCTTGAATCACAAATTGAAACTGGTTCTCCTTACATGCTCTACAAAGATGCTGCTAACGAGAAATCTAATCAAAAAAATCTTGGTACAATCAAATCATCAAACCTTTGTACTGAAATTCTAGAGTATACAGCTCCGGATGAAGTTGCTGTTTGTAACCTCGCTTCAGTAGCGCTTAACCGCTTTGTTGAAGATGGCCGTTACGACCACAAGAAACTCTATGATGTTGTTTATCAAATGACGGTTAACTTAAACCGCATTATCGACATCAACTTCTACCCTGTTCAAGAAGCAAAAAATTCGAACATGAGACACCGTCCAATCGGTCTTGGTGTTCAAGGTTTAGCAGATGCTTTCTTCGAAATGAGAATTCCTTTCGAATCGAAACAAGCTCTTAAACTTAACAATGACATCTTTGAAACAATTTACTTTGCAGCGATGACAGCTTCAAAAGATCTTGCAAAAAGAGATGGTGCTTACCAGACATACGAAGGCTCTCCTGTTTCACAAGGAATTTTCCAATTCGACATGTGGGGAGTTACTCCGGATTCTGGAAACTGGGATTGGGCCGCTCTAAAAGCAGAAGTAGCAAAATACGGTGTGAGAAACTCACTCCTCGTTGCTCCAATGCCAACAGCTTCAACTTCACAAATTCTTGGTAACAACGAGTGTTTCGAACCAATCACTTCGAACATCTACGTAAGACGCGTTCTCTCTGGAGAATTCGCAGTTGTTAACCGTTACCTGGTAAACGATCTTATCAAGTTGAATCTATGGAATGATAAAATGAGAAATGAAATCATTGCGAACAATGGTTCTGTTCAAAACATTCAATCAATTCCAGATGAAGTTAAAGCACTTTATAAAACGATTTGGGAAATTAAGCAGAAAGCTGTTATCGATATGTCAGCAGGTCGCGGCCCTTACATCGATCAAGGTCAATCGCTTAACGTCTTCATGGAAGACCCAAATTTCGGAAAACTTTCTTCAATGCACTTCTACGCTTGGAAAGCAGGTCTTAAAACAGGTATGTACTACCTAAGAACTCGCGCAGCTGTTAATGCTGTTCAGTTCACTGTTAAGAACGATGCTCCAGTTGCAACAAAGACAAAAGAAGAAGAAATGGCAGCAATGGTTTGTTCAATCGACAATCCAGAAGACTGCGTGATGTGCGGATCTTAAGTTAAAATGAACGAGGCCAGCTTTATAGCTGGCCTTTTTTATGTCTAAAAATCAAGTTGCAGAAGTCTCGGTCCTTCCTCATCATCAAATTCCCAGATAGGTGAATTAGCAGGAGGTGTTTGCTTGCTCATGACTGCAAAATAATAATCAAGAATACGATCGTTCCCGACACCATTCATTTCCGCAATATTAAATCCACCAGTGCAATAACCACTTCCATCGCTGCTTGAAAAACCTGAAGGACAGAACGTAGAGAGCGTACTCATATCTGTCACTGATTTAATTCGCGTTGGAGTTGATGGAACCAAGCTTTCATAAAAATTTAATGAAGCAGGATTTGTGAAATTAGAACCTGTATATGTAAAAGTTGAACTCGAAGGTGACATGGGAATGAAGCCAGACAATTGGTTGTTTGAGTTTCCATAAACGAGTTCAAATTGATCTGCTAAACTAGAGATTGATGTGTTAACTGTACAAGGTGTTGAACCATCCCCAACGCAATCAACGGTACTGGTTGCTGTTGTTTTCAATGAACCAATATTGTTTTCAAGAGCGAAAACATAGGATCCAATTGAACCGCCAACCTCACGACCAACGATTGGTTGAAAATAAGATCCAGTCGCTGTAGCACCTGAATACGAGTAGACAATTTTACCTAATGAAAGTGAGTTAATTAAATTTCCAGAATTTTCACCGACAAGACCGCCCAAATAGTTGTCATTTGCAAATTCTAATCGTCCATAACTTCCAAATAAAGCGTTTGATATAGTACCCAAATTATGTCCTACAATTCCGCCGGCCCGTAAATTATTCGCGTTGCTTGAATTAGTAGATGATTTCATCATTCCTTTAAATTGAACTTGATCAATATTACCAGCATTCAATCCTACAACACCACCAATCGAAGTGAAGATTGGTCCCTGTGGATTCACTGTCGCATGAGATGAAGCTTTTGTAAGAGTTCCCGAAGGATCGTTATAACCAGCGATCCCACCAATTTGCAATTCCCCCGCTACTTCCCCATTATCAACTGTAATATTTTTTAAACTATTACTATTAGTACCTACTACCGTTCCTGTTTTCGAATGCCCGTGAATTTTGTTAGCATAAAATTCGATATCACTAATGGTTCCCAAGTTTCTACCGGCCAATAATCCGTTTCCAGTGTCATCTGTACCGGCAACATTGATCATTGTATTTGCATAAAGTTTTAAATTTTTAATTGAAGCGGAAGTACCAACGTTTCTAAAAATTCCCTCGTAAGACATAGCATGATCGCCAATGGTATATGTTCTATCCCAGCCATAAAGTATCTTACCACCACCATCAAGTTGTCCGTTAAATCCACTAATCGTAGCATTTACCGTGAAATCATGAAGACGAAGATCATTGCCAATTAAATAATGTTCAGTCGAAGCTCTGGCCGCAAGAGCACTTAATTGGGCCACGTTACAAATTATAATAGGGTTAAGTGCGCTTCCTCTACCGGCACTCGCTTGAACTGCAGGAAGAGCATGATTAGCAGCAAGTGAGCATTGTCTTTGCTCCCACGTCAATCTAGGCAATGAACCGGCTGTAGTGACCCAATCAGTTGGTGTCGTAAATGCTGGAGTTGTTGATCTTAAATTAGCAGAAGTAATCATCGTGCATCCCGAAGAATTTGCTGCCCACGATGAATAACAATTTGTGGCCGTACTTCCTAACGGAAAAATTCCATTATAAGTCGGAGTTCCTCCGTTAAAATTTCTAAAATCTCCATCAAAATAAACATTGGAGATTGTCCCTGAACTTGCATCCCCGGCAATACCACCAAGATATTTTGCGGCCGAATAGCGAGACATTAAAATCATTGTTGAATAAGCATTATTAATCGTTCCACCTAAAGATCCTGCAATCCCACCGACATATTGAGAGGAAGTATCGATTAAACCTTCAGAGAAAGAATCAGTAATGTATGTTCCAGATCCACTTACTCCGACGAGTCCACCAACAGACCCTGTATCCATTTCGTGCGAAATAATTTTTCCACGGAACTGAGCTTTTTTCAGAGTTCCATAGCTTTGACCGACAATACCACCAATGTGGTGACGACCACGAATATCAGCATTCAGAACGCGAACACTTCTTACCTCCGCATTTGGACCAGTAATATTTCCGACAATTCCACCGACAAAACTTCCGTTTAATCCTGCTTGTGACCGCCCTTCAAGATCAAGCCCATCAATTTTTATATCTTCAATGACATTAGTCGTACTGGCCATCAATCCTGCAATTGTTCCAACGTTGTTTAAACCTTTCACTTCTGCATTTTCAAAACTCAGGTTTAGAACTCTTCCATTTCCATTGAGTCTTCTAATGAAACCTACTTCTTCCGCTGTTTCTGCTTGTATTCGGGCATTACGAATGACTCTCCATCCGCCAAAAAATGTTCCTGAAAATCCAATGGGTGCATTTAAGGCTGTACAGTTGGTCGTTAGAACATCCAGTGAATTCAAATTATGATGATCATCAACAACCGAACCTGCAACTCCAGCGCAATTCGGTTTAGCAGCAGGATATCGCATATCCGTTTTATTCATATCAAGATCATTCATCAATTTATATGAACTCGATTTATAACTCGATAATGCTGTTGTCTCTCCGATCTGATTGAGCTGCCATTCAGTACAAATCTTATAAGGACGTCCAAGAGTTCCGTCTCCACCAGCGAAGGGATGAGCACCAATAACTGACGTTTGATTTTCATAGCGGCTGCAAACATAAAATCGAGGAATAGAAACGAGATGTTTAATCGCCGGTTGAGTGTCAATCAAACTCGCTCCACATTCAGCAGCGTTTGGAACAAACCTCGAAATGTTAAATGGTAGTGATGTACATGCTGAACCAGACCAACTCCCAAGGTATGCTTCACATTTTTCTTTTTGTACTTTTAGATCAGCACCTAATGCCCCGGCCGGAATAGTTGAACTACAAGCTTGATTTGAAAAATAAGTTTTCGAAGCAGGCCCGGCACTTTCGCCTAAACCGCGCTCAAACGTTACCTGATGCATTCCTTTTGCTTCTGATGGATCACAAGTTGAGGACCCTAAAAACATCTCTACCGAACCAACGAAAGGTGTAACTCCTAGACCTATCGGAAAATTAATTGTCAAACCTTGACTGCGAAGTTCGCTGAATGTTGAGCAGCGACTTACATATGCATCACCACCAAAAAAGAAAGGAGTTCCAGGACCTTTTTTAAAATTTTGAAATTTAAATCGGTAAGAGACTGCACTTCCCTGATTACCAAACTGACAATACCATTGTGTGGAAGCACTGATATCATCACATTCATCTAAAAAAATTTGAGCAAATCGAATATTGCCTGCTTGTGTGAAATGTTTTCCGCCTGAAAATTCATTATCAGCACAGTTGCTGTTAGTAAGATTCATATTGAGAGCGATCTCAACTCCCGTGAGTTTGGCCGGCGTTTTTGCGCAATAGACTTTTCCGTTTAATGGAACTTCAGATCCCGTTTTTTCCCACATGACCGCGTAAAACATCCAGTCGCCATTGGGAATATCGAGTGTTTCTTCAAGCGCAGAAATATTTTTACCAAACAACTCTCCGGCAGCAGAACGTCCGAAAAGCATTGCTCCCCCAGTACCAACTCCACTTGAGAAATTAACAATTCCCGCGAGTGATAATTTCAACTTGGCCTCTGTTTTACCTGGTGCTTTAGAACATGCACTCATGATCAATAAGAAGGGAAAAAAGATTAAAAATGTTTTTTTCATTGGCGAGACACCCTAGTTTGTTCTCAGACTATTCTAGGGACATATCGGTTATTTATAGAGCCAATTTGAGAAATTAGTAACCTAAGACGCTCAAGAAAAACATTATTTCTTAAAAGTGCCACAAATAAATGCCAAGGTCCAAATGCTTATGAATTAATCAACTATAAAAAGTTTAGGATAATCTCCGTCTCCAATAGTCCACTTTGGATAGGTCCCGGCCGCAGGTGGCTCCCCTGTTGATAACCATGTCGCATAAGCGTTTATTAAACGATTATACCCGCGCGTATTTGGTAAATCACCAGCAATATCGAATTCTCCGCTAGGACACGAATAGTCCTGATCTGTGCTATATCCAGCTCCTGACGGACAGAAATAATTGAAGTTTTTAAAATCCTCAGGGAGCATTGTTGTCGCTAGGGCAAAGTTTCCGTAGTTTGAAACTCCATGGAAACTCCAACCACTTTGATAACCAGCTCCAGAATCACAAGGAATTGCATAGTGTGTGCTGTTAGCATTTATAGTCGTTGATCCATCGTAGACACCAGTGATTCTAGCAGAAATGCTTTTGTTCAAATTATAGCTAGGAAAATAAAATCCGTTAGAATAACTTCCAACCGTAAATGATCCTGAAAGATAGTAACTATAAGCTCCGGCCGTTCCTGAACAAGTTGTCGTTGTCGGAGCATATGAAGTTGGATCGTAAGCAAAGACAGCATTATTGAGTGTATTAATTCTCTGAAGTGTAGCGCCTGCCACGTTTTCACCTGTAGTGTGATACACGTTAACATAGGTATTACCTTGAAGTGGTAATTCATTCGCAGCAACTATTCTTCTGCTTATGGAACCTGAACTCGTGTAACCAAAAATATGCCCAACTCGTGGAGCTGTTTTTTCGATTTTCATGCGAGCGTAAGGACGTATGAGAACATCTTCAGCTAAGGTCATCTGGTTGCCGACAAAAGCACCGATTCTTGATGCCGAATTATTGTTTCCGTTTGTTACATCATTAATAACTTCCACACTCGTATCGACTTCTCGAATGGCGGCCGCGTTTTCACCAACAACACCACCTACATACATTGTCCTTGAAGAGTTATTGATCGCTACTCCTCCCTCAGCTCTCACACCATAAATAACAGCTGCACCGATGTTTTTTCCAGCAACTAAACCTGAATATGGTGTTTGTGTTATAGAATGAGCATTCACAGAAACATGCCTAATGATTCCTCCATTGATAGCAGCAACAACTCCTGAATGAGATACTGTATCACCTTGAGCTAGGATATTTACGGAATCGAAAGAGGATTTCTCTATGATGCCTCCGGTATTTACGAGTGCTACAACTCCCAAATCTGAAGACATTGAGCCACCATAAATATATCCAGCAGCAAACTTAACGTTGGTAATTTTACCTGCGACTTGTGAAAATAAGGCAGAGTGACCGGCAGAATTCCAAACATAAAAGCCAGAAAGAATCTTGCCTCTTCCATCAATACTTCCTGAAAAATTAGGAATTGGACTAGCAAAGAGTTCACCTAATACAATATTATCTCCAAGGACATAATGTTTTGTATTGTTCGTATTAATTTCACTCCATTGTTCTTTATGGCAGAGAACAATCGGATTCGTTACACTTCCACGGCCAGCAACGACCTGGTTAGCGACAGAAGCATTATTGATTAATTCAGAACAAATTCCAGTTTCACTTTTTAGACGAGGAAGTTTACTTCCAACATCCATATATTTACCTGAAGAAAGAAGTTCATTTTTGTAAGTTGGTCCTTCAATAATGGCCAATGTTGATTGCTCTGATGGAGTAGTCGAATACCATGCAGGATATAAAAGGCGTCCATATGTTCTCGTATAAGTTCCACCAGATGCCACAGAAATTGTATTTACCGAACAATAACTGGAAGATGTATCCAAACAAGGATGCATAATAGAACCATAATAATAAGAATCATTAATCGTCGTCGTTGAAGGTTGATTTGCCAGCAGACCACCTAAGCGTGCACCACCAAAATTATTTTTATAAGATGATGGACCAATGCTCATTTTAGAATAACTTTGATTGATAGTAATCGTGCTTGCACTCATGACGCTAGCAACTAATCCAGCAGCATAAGCTCCACCTGTCCCCGAAGAAAGAATGACCCCTGAAGAAAAGGAATCATTGATTGTAAGCGATCCTGTTAGACCATGTTTTCCTAGAAGTCCGCCGAGACTTTCAGATGAAGAGTTAGTTTTAATTAATCCTTCAAAAGAAGAACTTTCAATGGTGAGATTGTTTACTGATGAGTATCCAATTAATCCACCTGCGTATGAGGCATTCATCTCAACCGTAATTTCAGTATCAATGACTTTGTTCTTCGTGAAATTTGAAGTTGAACCATAAACACCGACGACACCACCTACCCGATCATTTCCGCTAATGTCTGCTTCAACAACCGTGATTCCAGAAATTTGACCAGTGGTAATTCCGGCTACAGCACCAACATGACTATTGCCTTCAACTTCAATATTTTTTAATGTGAAATTTTTTAGTACTCCACTCGATTTGCGAACAAATCCCATATAGTCCACACTATTACTGTGATTTAATCGAATATTGGAAATCGTATAATTATTTCCATCGAAAGTACCGCTGAA
>CBIHOP010000079.1:0-10886 GCA_966211385.1 uncultured Bacteriovorax sp. | reverse complement strand
ATGCCGGCCAAATCTCCAATGGGAGAAGCTCACGATCCAGCAACAAATGGTTTAAAGAAAAATTTCACGCTTCCCTATCAAACGACAAAAAATTTTCCAGCGCGAGCAGAAAACTACGCTGATCTTCTAAAAACTGTCGTTCAGGATCTCGCCCCTTATTCTCAAATTCCAGGACATCCTGGGTTTGCCGCCTACGTAGCAGGTGCGGGAAACTTTATTTCTAATACAGCTCAGTTGATCGCTCAAACATTAAATCCATTCACCGGCCACTATATGATGGCTCCAGGTTTAGTTACACTTGAAATGGAAGTTATAAAGTGGTTCCAAACCTTAGTGGGCTATGATGATCAAACGTCTCAAGGCTTTCTCACTTCAGGAAGTTCGCTGGCCACTCTAAGTGCTCTTTCTATGGCCCGTAAAGAAAAAGTAGAAGGACATGATTATTCAAAAGTGACTGGATACACTTCTGCCGATTCTCATCACTGTATTGCTAAAGCATGGGTGACATTAGGGTTTAAGAAAGAAAATCTAAGATTGATCGAGACAAAAAATTTCAAGCTGAATCCAGTTCTACTCAAAGAAAAAATTGAAGAAGATAAAGCTCGCGGCTTCAAACCATTCCTGATGGTATCAACATTAGGTTCGACAAAAACGGGATGTATTGATCCTGTTAAAGATATGGTTGAACTCGCAAAAACTCACGGAATGTGGCTGCATGCTGACGGCGCATACGGAGCGCTGTTCATGCTTACTGAAAAAGGAAAAGAGTTGCTCAAAGGAATAGATGCAGCAGATTCTATTGCTCTTGATCCCCATAAGGCGCTTTCGATTCCATATGGAACAGGATGTTTGCTCGTAAAAAATAAAGACCATATGTTGTTTGATTATCTTTCTGATGATTCCTATATGCCACCTCGTCCGACTCACGAAGTGGATTACGCTGACATTTCACCGGAACTGTCGCGCGATTTCAGAGGACTTCGCATCTGGCTTCCGCTTAAAACTTTTGGTGTTGCTCCTTTCCAGCTGAATCTGGAAGAGAAATTGAAACTCGCTGAATGGTTAAGTGGAGAGTTAAGCAGCATAAAAAAACTGGAAGTGATCTCGCAACCAGAACTTTCAATACTCACATTCGCTCACAAAGATGGAGATCAAAAAACATTGGAACTTCTCACAAAAATAAATGAGAAGGGGACATTGTTTCTTTCGTCTTGTCAGTTGAATGGCAAAGTGGCGATTCGCTTCTGTTTACTAGGATTCAGACTGCACTTTGATCGTTTGGAAAAAGCGATCAAAGAATTGAAGGAAATGGTTTAATGTCGATCCAGGATTTTAAAAATCAATTTTTCCAGAGTGAAAAGCTGCATTTTAATAATGGAGGACTTGCTCCCATCACCAAAGCGGCGAGTGAAAAAATAAAATACTGGGGCGAACGATTTTATCAGGAAGGTTTTTACACCGACCATGATTACATGGCCGATGTTCTCCATGCTCGCACACAACTCTCGAAACTGATTGATTGCTCTTATGAAGAAATTGCATTCTTTCAAAGTACGGCTTCTGGTGTTTCTCAAATCGCTTTTAATTATCCTCTCACGACCGGTGATGAAATCATCATGTGGTCGCAAGAGTACGCTTCTCATCTCTATCCATGGCAAGAAGCTGCAAAACGCTCAGGGGCAACGCTCAAGCTGATTGATTCTCCTGAAGACCTCTCTACTCCAGTAGATCTCATTCTCAAGGCCATTACAACTCAAACAAAAGTAATCGCCATATCGTGGGTCCAATTTCAAACTGGGGCCAGAACCGATTTGGAAAAGTTGGGGGCCATAACTCGCGAAAAAAATATTTTTCTTTTCGTCGATATTATTCAAGGTCTCGGCGTTCATCCGTTTTCTATGAAGAAATGGGGAGTAGATGCGGTGGCCGGTGGAAGCCATAAATGGCTTTTTTCTCCAGTGGGAGTGGGATATCTCGCCTTGGATATGAAACACATTTCGCTTATTCGTCCGCATAATGTAGGCGCTTATACTTTTGGAACATGTGATGATCCAACTGATCTCATCTGCATGCCGAAAAAAAATGCTTTTAAATATGAAGCAGGCTCAAAACAAGTTTTAGAAATAACGGCGCTTGGAGCTAGTCTCGATTTAATTTTAAAAACAAGCGTGCCAGTCATTGAAAAAGAAACTTTAAGATTAGCTTCACTCTTAAGACACGGACTTGAAAAAAAAGGGTATAAAGTTCATTCGCCTTATCAAAGTTCACATCATCAATCGGCGATGGTTAATTTTATACCTAAGGCCGACACTGCAGACAAATTGCGAGCACTCCCTTGCAACTTTGCTCCTCGTGGTCCTGGATTACGCCTGACTCCTGCAGCATTCTGCACAGACGATCAAATAACTCGCATATTAAGCGTCCTTTAATTTTTTTCTAATCTGGCCTATCATTAAAGAATGAAGGCCAGTGAAATTCTTTCTCGAGATGAAATTCAAGACCTGATGAAAACTTCGGATGCAAGAGGTTTTCTTGCACTTGCTACCACGTGGGGAATGATTGCTGGATCATTTATTCTCGTCGCGAAGTTTCCTGCATGGTGGAGTTGTCTCATTGCCCTCATCATACTAGGCGGACGGCATCTTGCTCTGGCGATTCTTATGCACGATGCTGCTCACTATTCATTATTTAAAACAAAATGGATGAACGATTTTTTTGGATCGTGGTTTGCGGCCTATCCAACATGGCAACATTTAGGACGCTATCGACCTCATCATCTGAAACATCATAAATTTGCCGGAAGTAGTGAAGATCCAGATCTTGATCTTGTTGAAAATTTTCCTCTTCCTAAAAAATCATTAATAAGAAAATTTATCCGCGATCTGACGGGCATTACCGGAATTAAACGTATCTTCGGTCTACTGCTCATGGATTTTGGTTTTATAGATTATAGCGTTTCAAGCCGCGTAATATGGCTTCATCCTAAAGGTGTTAAAACAATTCTGCTCAATGGTTTTAAAAATCTTCACGGTGTTGTTCTTACCAACTTTGTATTATTTAGTTTTCTAAAACTTATGGGGCACCCATCACTTTATCTCTTGTGGGTCATTTCTTATCTTACAACTTTTTCTTTTTTTGTGCGCATTCGATCAATTGCTGAACATGCATGCACTGATATGGATCTCAACCCGCTTCGAAACACTCGCACCACTTATGCTCCTTTTCTCGCACGCATTACCGTCGCACCTCATTTTGTGAATTATCATTTGGAGCATCACTTATTGATGACAGTACCTCACCAGAATTTTCGCAAAATGCATGAGCTTCTTTTGAAGCGTGGAGTATTCAATAAGGGATTTCTCTCACGCAGCTATACCGATGTTCTCAAGGAGTCAGTCATTTGAAAGCACTAGTTTTAGGCGGAAGCCGATATTTTGGAAGACATCTTATTGATGAACTTTTACATTCAAACTATCAAGTCTTCGTGGCGACTAGAGGTAATGTCGATTTTCCTCAAAAAAATAAAGTTCATTTCATTGAGGCCAATCGCGAAGTTCAAACAGATTTAGAGAAACTTGCCACACTTGGTCCGTTCGATATTATTTTTGATCAGATTTGCATGTCGGGAAGATCTGCCAACATGGCCGTTGAAGCTTTTAAACATTCCTGCAAACCTTATGTTTTCACCAGCACATGATCAGTCTACGATGCGCAGATACATGTGGAATTGAACGAAGAAAAATTTGATTTTAAAAACTATCCTCTTAATCTCGCTGATACCAATCCCTACAATTATCAGGAAGCCAAACGACAGGCCGAAGTTGTTTTTGGAAATCAAAAATATTTTGAAGCCGCAATGGTTCGTTTTCCGATCGTGCTCGGTCTCGATGATTACACTGGACGACTGAAGTTTCATGTCGACAAAGTCAAAAATGGTGAAGACATTTATTTTCCGAATTTAGAAATGAAGATGACTTTTGTTGATTCGAAAGAAGCTGGTCAATTTTTAAAATTCATTGGGGAATCATCTTTTCAAGGTGCGATCAACTGTGCCAGCACCGGTTCAATTAGAATGAAAGACATCATGACATTAATTGAAGAAAAAACTCACAAAAAAGCTTTGTTGGTTGAAAAAGAAAACGAAAAAAATCATTCACCTTTTGGTTTTAAAGAGGATTTTGTATTGCCTAATTCAAAGGGAGCAAAATTAGGATTTCATTTTCTAGAATTAAAAGAGTATTTACCGAAATTAATCGAAGGATATCTTTGATCGGTTTTTCTTTTTTTCACCGTGCGCTTTTTTACCTTTAATTCTCTCTCGCACTGAACTTTTGGTAGGCTTAGTCGGTTTTCTGATTTTAGGTGGAGTTGCAACTGACTCAATCATTTCGTGAAGTTTATTAACCACATCGCTGATGTTCAAATGTTGTGTGCGAAACGCTTGCGAAGTGAGCGTTAAGACACCTTCTTCGTTTAAACGTTTTCCATATTTTTCTATAAAACGCTCACGAACAGCAGTTGGTAAACTAGGAGATAACAGGGCATTCCACTTAAGCGTGGCCTTGGTATTTACTTTATTAACGTTTTGTCCGCCGGTTCCGGAACTTCTTGAAAAAGATAATTCATATTCTTCGGCAGGGATTTTTATCGACATCATCGAATTTAGGTTGCCACGCTTTTTGCCCTTTGGATAGACTTGTTCCATGCAAGAACTAGAAGATCTCATTCTATCGACGCTGTCTTTTTATGAGCCCATGTCCTTTTCAAAAATTGTTTTTGATATGGATACTGAGGCCCTTAAACAATTTCCCAATTTTGATAAACCTCAAATGCTTAACATTCTGAACTCCCTTGAGAAGAGAGGTCTAGTTAAGAGGTTAGGAAGCGGGGAAGAGTTGCAATGGCAGCGAATCCATAAAAAGCGCTCCTGGTTTAAACGCTTTTTTCGCTAAGACCATGTAAACTTCACCTGATTCCCCCCTCATTCCATTGTCAGACAAGTGGTTTAGGCCTAAATTCCACGGATTATGATAAAACCAAATAAAGTACCAGAGACGACTGTTTCTCCCTCAGAATTGCCGATTACGGCCTGGCTTCCCACAACTGCCAAAGAAGCAAAAAAGCGTGGTTGGGATGAGCTCGATGTGATTTTGATTACAGGAGATGCTTACGTTGACCACCCTGCCTTCGGGGCAGCAGTAATGGGACGCCTGCTAGAAGCCATGGGAATGAAGGTGGCGATCATCGCTCAACCCAACTGGCGTGATGATCTTCGCGATTTTAAAAAATTCGGAAAACCAAAATATTTTTTCGGTGTGACTTCAGGAAACATGGATTCCATGGTGAACAAGTACACAGCGGGTAAAAGATTGCGTTCGAGCGATGCTTATACTCCAGGTGGCGCAGTCGATATGCGTCCCGATTATGCAACCAGTGTGTATACAAAAATCTTAAAAGATCTTTACCCAGAAACTCCTGTTATGATCGGCGGTATTGAAGCATCTCTTCGTCGTGTCACTCACTACGATTTTTGGTCAGATCGTTTGATGCCCAATATTCTTTCTACATCGAGAGCGGATCTTCTTCTGTATGGTATGGGTGAGCAGCCATTAAAAGAAGTTGTAAAACTTCTCCAGGAAGGTGTTCCTTTCAATGAAATTAAAAACGTTCCGCAGACAGCTTTTTTGATTGATCAACAAGCGGCTAAACCGATTGGAAATATTGCCTGGGAAGATTTCGAACTTTCTTCGCACGAAGTTTGTTTGAAAGATAAAAAAGCTTACTCAAAAAACTTCATGCACGTCGAAGTTGAATCAAACAAACAATTTGCTAATCTATTGTTGCAAAAAGTAGGAACTGAATTACTAATCATCAATCCTCCTTTTCAGACAATGACAGAAGCAGAGATAGATGCTTCATTTGATTTACCGTATACGAGATTACCGCATCCAAAATATAAAGATCGCGGCCCTATTTCTGCGTATGAGATGATTAAATTTTCGCTTAATACTCACCGTGGATGTTTCGGTGGTTGCAGTTTCTGTACGATTTCTGCTCACCAGGGAAAAATGATCGCGAGCCGATCGAAATCTTCGATCATGAAAGAGCTGGAAGTTATGTCAAAAATGAGTGACTTCAAAGGAATCGTCACGGACATGGGAGGACCTTCGGCCAACATGTATCAGATGAAAGGAATCGATCAAGCTCACTGTGATAAATGTGCAGCTCCTTCATGTGTTTTCCCGGTTATCTGTAAAAACCTTGATGCGAGTCCAGAGAAGATGACCGAACTTTATCGTGAAGTCGCGGCCCATCCGAAAGTGAAAAAAGCATTCGTGAGTTCAGGTCTTAGATACGATCTCATGTTCAACGAAAGAAGTCTCGATCCGAAAAAAGATGAAGAGTATGTCGAACAACTCATTACTCATCACGTGAGCGGTCGTCTCAAAGTTGCGCCTGAACATACCGAGGATCACGTTCTCAAAACAATGAGAAAACCTGCTTTCCATTATTTTGAAACTTTCAAAAAGAAATTCGAAGAGATCAGCAGAAAGAAAGGGCTTAATCAGGAAATCATTCCTTATTTTATTTCGAGCCATCCATCATGCACGCCTGAAGATATGGCAAAACTCGCCGTGAAAACGAAAAAACTTGGTTACAGGCTTGAGCAGGTTCAGGATTTCACGCCAACACCAATGACTGTCGCGACTGAAATTTATTATTCTGGATACCATCCCTATACGCTGAAAGAAGTGAAAACAGCGATCTCTCTGGATGAGAAAACAAAACAGCGAACATTTTTCTTCTGGTACAAACCTGAAAATAAAAATTACATCAAAAACTATCTGGCCAAGCAGAAGCTCTTCGACATCACTAAAGATTTATTTGGATAGAACGAGATTATCGCGGATGAAGTCGGCAATGCTGACTTCTGTGATATTGAGTTTTTTCAATTCCCGTTCGACATAGAGAGATTCATCCAGAGTGAGTGCTTGATTCTTTCTTTTTTCCGTCCAGCCCCAGCTCCATTGATATTTATTTTTAATAGGTGAGTGATGACCAGCACGCACACCGAAGTAAATAAGATCGGCCCAAGTGTCGCCCGCCGCTTTCGTCACACATGTTCTCAAGCGTAAATCGGCCATATCCATATCTGCTTCAGAACCACCAAACCAATAGCGTAAATCATGTTCCAGACAGCAATGCTTCCATTGGCCAGGGTTATTTGTCGGACCATCGAGAAAAAGTGTGCAGTAGTCTGTTTGAAAATTTTTGAGAGTCGGAGCAGCAGAAGCTTTTCCAGTGAAGAGAACAAAAATAATGGCCATTAGTGGCAATAGGGCTTTCATAGATCAATCATAGGGCGAAATTTAAAAATGCTCAACACCGAATGTGGACGAATGATGGATCTGCCTTTAATCTTGAAAGCTAAGGCAATGAAGCCGTCGGGAATTCTTTGACATGAAAAGCACTATACATGAAGTTGTCTTTAAAAATTTTTTCAAGTTTGTGACAGCGCTTTTTATCATTCTTGGTTTTCTCTATGTCATTTTCCCTTTTATGATTCCCCTTATTTTCGGAGGGATTCTGGCCCTCGCTTCAAGTCCATTCATTCATAAACTCATGGCCCGCGGGCATAGCCGAAAAAAATCTCTCATCATGCTTACCGTTTGTCTTTTTGTTCTCATTATCATGCCGCTGACATTTTTCTTCATGCGCGGTTTTAAAATTGTCTCGCAATTTTTCTCTGAGCAGTCCATCGACGAACTCACAAAAAGTGGGCAACAACGTATCTATGCTCTGTTTGATAAAATTTCAGCAAACTACAATGTTGATCCAGAGATGATTAAACAGAAAGTATTAGCTCTATTGAATAATGCGGGAACTTTTACATTCAAACTTTTTGGTGATCTCGTTTCGCAAATCCCGAACATTGTTATTTTGAGTGTGATTACGCTTTTTGCGTTTTATTTTTTTCTCCTCAAAGAAGTGCAAATCAGAAAATTTTTTGATCGCTATTTTCATTTCACCCAAAAAAATGCAGATCAATTCATCATTGTATTAAAGTCGAGTGCCCGTGAAGTTTTTGTCGCCAACGTGGTGACTGGCCTCATCCAATCTACGATCGTTTCTATCGGTGCGCTTATTTGCGGGATTGGAGACTTTTACATTGTTCTTTTCACAACATTTATTATTTCCTTTATTCCCGTTATTGGGGCCGCTCCCATGGCCTTTTTGTTGTCAGGAATAGCTTTCATTGATGATCAAGTGGGGCAAGGGATTACAATGGCCGTCGTCGGCGTCATCACGGGGACTGCTGACAATTTCATTCGTCCTTATCTCTCTTCGAGCTTTGGCGATGCGAATGTGCCTGTATTTGTGTCTTTTATCGCCGTTATTGGAGGCGTAGTTGTCTTGGGGATTCCTGGTTTATTCGTCGGGCCATTACTCGCGTCTCTCGTTTATGGAGCACTGCCCATATTCGCGCGTGAATTTTTCCCTGAATTAGAGAGTGAGGACGTGCAAAATACCGATTCAAATTGAAAAAGTTTTGGTATGGTGCCCCCCACCTTTTTAAAATGATACGGTTTAGGGATTTATGAAATTTCTTTCTTCTTTATTACTTACATTTTCGCTTTTCTCAACTCTTTCGGCCGCAGAAGTGGATCAATTTACGCTTCGTCATGAAAAACTGGAAGATGCTTCAACAATCATTAATTTACTCGCCAATAGAAACGTTAAGCGTGTTCTAAAAGAAATGCATGCAAACCAAATTGGATGTGATGAAAAAGAGCTCTACGAAAATTTAAGAACAGTTTTCGCGAACCATTCTCATGGGGAATTAACGATTTCAGTTATTGATAATCCTGCTATTCCTAAACTTCTTACTCCTTTTGAAAAATCAATCTACAAAGATTGGCGTTTCTGGGATGGCTTTGTCATGGGATCTCCCTTCTTTAAAAAATCCGGACTCACCATTTCTCCTCTCATCCGAATGGGAGATGTCATTGTCGGTACAGATAAATTTGAACATATGTTTGGAAGGGGCTTTCAGTACTTCACAAACTTCTACCTAAAAAACAAAAATCTGGAGACGGCGGTTAAGCGCGGAGTCTTCGACGAAAAACTAATTTTCGGTGGTAATAAAATCGCTACAGGTGTTTTTAGTTATGGCGATCTGTCTGCGAACTTCAATGGTATGCGGTTTTGGAACCACATGCTGCAGTTAAGACCAGACGTTCTCGGGGATAGTAGAGGTCCATACATCGCTTGCGAAAATAATCATTACCGTCTTGTTAAAGAAATTGATTTCCGTTCGTATATGGATGAATCAATGGATGAAGGAATCAATTGTGCAAAATTTCCTTCACACAAAACGGCAATGAAATACAAAAGACAAGTTGAAAAGTTAGGTATGACTTGTCCGATGGATTTAAGTTCTTCAGAAAAAATGATTCAGAAATATGGTCCATTTTCAAAATGGATTATCAATAGCAAAGGCTTTGAGGAAATTGATTACAATGGTGAATTCGAAGAGTGAAAAAACCATTAATCTTTATTGCATTAATTGTTACTTTCATTCTGCTCGTTAATCAGTTTTTTCCTCAGCTATCGAGTCTCACTGACTTTCAAATGATTCAGGCCATGCGTGAAGATTGGCATAATGTCTATCTCACAAATCCATATTACTTCATGGGGCTGTTTTTTTTCTTCAATATGTTTCTGGCCTCTCTTCCAGTTCCAGGCATCTCGATGCTTAGTTTTTTGGCCGGAGCGCTGTTTGGTTTCTGGCCGGGATTTTTACTTTCATCAGTGGCAACGGCGATCGGAAATCTTGGCGGCTATTATCTAGCGAATTATTTTTTGCGTGACTGGGTCATGGAAAAATACGGACATCGGGTAGAGATTTTCAAAAAAGACTGGCAAACAAATGGGGCCTTAGCTCTTTTTTCTATGCGTTTGTTTCCCATTGTTCCGTCTTTCATCGCCAATCTTATTCTTGGCGTCTCTCCATTGAAGGCATGGACATTTTTTTGGGTAGGGTGGTTAGGAAGAGTACCGATGGTGCTTTTTTATACTCTCGCAGGAGTTCAGATTGCAAAAATTAAAAGTGTAGACGAGATATTATCACCGCCAGTTCTCGTTTCATTTGCACTTTTAGCACTGGCCCCATGGGTTCTTAAATTACTCGTTAAAAAACTGAAAAAGGCCTAAGGCTCTTTCATCAAGCTCACAAGATAGTTGTCTTCATCAACAGCAATTGATTTTGAAAATGGCACACGCATTTTAAAGCTGGGACCAAAAGTCACGAATGTATTGAATTCACCGTTCAATCCGGCCGCATTGACCTCTGCAGGTAAATTTTCGATATAAGTTTCATTGTACTCGAGTGCCAGATGATTCACGGTTAAAACATCTTTATTAATGCCAGTAACGAGTGCTTTGTGTCCTGTCGTAAAAAATTCTTTGTTAAAATCCTCTGCGTTTAGAGACCACAGTGGAAAAAGTGGAAGTAGTCCGCTTTCTTTACAGATAGTTTCATGGAGATTTCTCTCCTTACTTTGCGTATCTGGAAATGCAACGGCCGCGATATTTGTCTTAGCGAACATCTTTAAAAATTTGATAATTTCTGATGATTCAGTTGGTGACGAAGGATCAATGAAAATTCTTTGTACAGGAAGTTTTAAAAGTTTTCCTTGTTCAAGGATGAGGACATCTGGAATTCCATGGTAAGGCACGCGATTAGTTGCTCTGTTAATTAAACAGATGAGCCCAGCGATTTCATATTTCGCTTCCGTCTGTAACTTATGTAAGGCCAAGGCGCTGGCCGAACCACCATTCCAAAATAATAAAATTCTTTCTTTCTTCATATGCGCGCATTAAAG
>CBIHOP010000078.1:0-10949 GCA_966211385.1 uncultured Bacteriovorax sp. | reverse complement strand
TAAAAATTATTTCCTAAATCATAATGTGCCTGGATGTTCTTCTTACTGCCAGCTTTGGAATTGCGATTGAGGTAGTGTTTCGTTTTATAAAGCAGCATACCCAATGCTGTTCCCTTGAAACCTTTTTCCAGCGCTTCTTGATTTTCTAAGCAGAGCAAAAGAAGTTCGGCCATATTAGGTGAATCAAGCCACCCATCGCGATAGGCTTCAGCTAAACCAATATCGCTCGCTGAAAGTATTTTTCCATAAGCGCGTGCATCTTTGATGTTAAGTTCAGCGTCTCGACGAGGCTCAGACCCTTTAAAAATTCTGACCTGACCATTTTCAAGCGTAACATTCAATTGCCCTTTTTTTAGCTGGGAAATAAGTTTTAAAAATAGATTTCTTCTTATTGTGTTAAAGATCATATGCGGACCTTTGTTAGAGTTGGTGATAGAGGTTGTGGACGTTTATAGAATGTGGCCTTTTTAAGAAATAATTTGAGTGCCTGCCAGTGTATGCGGACCATCACCATCAGATTCATCAGCGGATAACTAAAAAATAATTTTAATAATCTGACAGTGGAAAATTCATGACTCTTTAATTCCGTTACAGAACTTTTGAAGAGACAAGAATCTGCATTTTCATAGTAATCAATTGACGTCTTTTGAGGGGCAAATTGAAATTGATAAAAACCTTTGCGATCAAAAAATGGTGAAACATGAAATTCTTTTAAACAAATGGCAGTAGAACCGTTAATGAGATAAAAATGGCGATCACCAAATGTGTTGTTAACTTCCGCGAGAATTCCTTCCAGAGTTCCATCTTTTTTATAAAATTCCCAAAAACTAACTGGATTGAAAACATAACCGAGAATGCGTGGAAAAGTTTGAAGACAAATTTCACCTTCTGCTTTTAATCCGGCAGCGCGAGCATATTCGCGAATACTCTGATCGAGATTGTGGCTTTTCCCATCCAGGTAATCGCTATAATAGAAAGAAAAAAGATTAAATTGATTAATGGAAAAAAGAGTACTGCTCAGTTGTCCCAGTTGCGACAATGGAAACTTCATGTAGAAAACTTTATAACGAAAGCTGTGCTTAAAAGGTTTAAGCCTTCCATGCCAAACAATGCCTTCGCGAAGCCAGTTTTTTACCATGGTACTTGTGCTCCTAGAAATCTGGCCACAACCATTCCTGATTTCAAACCATCTTCATGAAATCCATACCCACTCCATGCCCCAGCAAAATAACTATGATTTTTACCCTGTATTGTTGAAAGAAGTGATTGTGAATCGATACAAGGCTGATCAAAAACCGGATGATGATATTCAATCTTTTGAATGATCTTATTTTCATCAGGTGTGATGAAGGGATTGAGAGTGACTATGATCGGTCTTTTAAAAGGTAGTGGCTGAAGTTTGTTAATGAGATAGCTCACACAAACTTCGCTTTTATTCAGTTCATCTTTTTGAGAAATATAGTTCCACGCAGACCATACATTTTTATTTTGAGGCAGAAGTTTTTCATCCCAATGAACGTAGGCCGTATTAGGTTGATAACGAACCGGAGTAAGTATTTTTCTTTCTTCAGAGCTAAGATCTTTAATCATCGCTACAGTTTGATCTGCGTGGGTGGCAAAGATAATTTTTTCAAAAGTGTATTCTGCTCTGTTCGTTTGAACTTTTACCGCTTCCCCTCGAGTGACCGCTATTACTGGTTCATTGAGATGAATGCTGGCGATACTCGCGGCCATCTTTTTTACATATTCCCGCGAACCATTTTTAACTGTTCTCCATACAGGACGTCCGTCAACTTGCAGAAGTGAGTGGTTCAGACAAAATTGCAAAAAAGTTTCGGCCGGAAATTTAAGCATCTCTTCAGTGGATGTCGACCAGATTGCTGCTCCCATCGGAATAAGGTACCAATCGCGAAATTCACGGGAGTATTTCTTTTCAGAAAGAAGTTCACCTAAGCTTAATTGATGCTCACGGGAGTATCTTAAATTTGCTCTCGCTTCTTTATTAAATTTCAATATATCGAGGATCATTCGCCAGAAAGAAAATTTAAAAATATTTTTTTTCTGCGAAAAAACAGTGAGCAGGTTTGTTCCGGCCCACTCAAGTTTTTTATCATTGAGACGAACACTGAAAGTCATATCGGTTTCGATGACTTCCACATTCAAAAGTTTAAATAGAGCAATGAGGTTAGGATAAGTTTGAGGATTGTGAACGAGAAACCCAGTGTCCACTGGATGTGTTATTCCTTCCAATGTGACATCTATGGTATTTGAGTGTCCACCCAAGTAGTGAGCACTCTCAAATAACGTCACATCATGGCCTGCGCGCTGACAAAGCCAGGCGGCGGAAAGACCAGAAATACCAGAACCAATAACTGCTATTTTCATTATAAAAACCTCTAGATCTTTATAATGCGAAAGTGATCAACACTCCCTAAGACAAGGTTTAGACAAGGGCCGTCCAACCACTGTCAACAAGACCAGAATGTGCTAAATATTTGTTATGACCCATGATTTTGTGATTATTGGAGCGGGTGCTTCAGGGCTTAGCCTTGCGGCCATGCTTTCCAAACAAAACATTAATAATGTTCTTTTAGAGGCCCATTCACTTCCGGGTGGATCGTCATCCTATTTTGAGCGGGATGGTTTTGTTTTCGATGCAGGGGCCACAACGCTCTCTGGTTTAAAGGCCAACCGTCCACTGGCTAAACTCTTTCGGGAACTCGAACTCCATCCTGAACTTGTGACAGTTGATCCGGGAATCATTTTTTCTTTCGAAGAAAAATGCGTGAGACGTTTTCAGGACTTCGAAAAATGGATGAAAGAACTGGAAGAGAAATTTCCAGAAATAAACCATCGCGATTTGTGGAAAAAAATTTCTGACGTTGAAAAAATGGGATGGCAATTAAGTGACAACTTCAACCATTTGCCGCTTAGATCTGCCGCTGATATTTTTTCCCTTTTAAAAATAAAAAATACTCTTCCCTTTCGTTCACTCATGCCGCTTCTTAGTTCTGTTGAAAAATATTTTCACCTGAATTCTCTGCAAAATGAAAATTACCTAAAGCTTATAGACGAAATGCTTTTCATCACTGCTCAAAATAATAGATTTGATACACCCGCCCTCATGGGGGCCATGGGGCTTAACTATCCAAGCGATACATCTGTCATGAAAGGAGGAATGAAGGCCTTTGTGCATCTCTTGGCCGATCAATGTACCGACATTCGCTATCGTCACAAAGTTGATCATGTAGAAAAAAAAGATGACCTATTTATCGTTCATACCAATCACGGCACTTTAAAAGCAAAACATGTTGTCTCCACTATTCCGCAATATAAAGAGTCGGCAAATTATTGGTCTGCTTACATGCTCTACTTCACAATTCCAAATCAGGATTTCGAATCACTCTTTTATCAGATCCATTGTGAACCCATTCCTCTATGTGAAACACGATCATTTTTTGTTTCGTTATCACTTCCGCAAAATGGAAGACGTACAGTGACGATTTCGACTCATACTTACCCGCAAATCTGGGAAAAGATGACTCGAGAAGAATACAAAATGGCCAAGAAGAAAGTTGCAGATTTTATGATGGAGTTATTCTGTAGCCGAATGTCCGTTAAACGTGAGAACCTAGACCATATCATTACGGGGTCGCCAACAACATTTAAGCGCTATACACATCGGCCTCACGGACTCGTCGGAGGAATTCCACACTCATTGAAAAGATCTTTGAGCGATGTTTTTATTTCTCGGAGCCCTTATCAGAATTTTTATTATTTGGGTGATACACAATTTCCAGGTCAAGGAATTGCTTCTGTGGTTTTGGGATCACAGAATTTACTTAATCATTTAGGGATTTGATCTCTGGAATTAAAATGGTAAACGTAGAACCAACTGCTAACTCACTGTTCACTAAAATTTCACCGTGATGTGATTCAACAATTTGTTTTGTAATATATAAACCAAGGCCCAGACCACTAATATTATCGTGCGATATAGCCCTTTCAAATCGCTCGAAAATTTTATCCTGCATATTTTTATTAATGCCCATACCAAAATCGCGAACAATTAATTCTGCTTTTCCATCTTTTGCATCAACACTGATATGAATGGGACTACCATCTCCATACTTCAAAGCGTTCGTCAGGAGATTCGTCACTACCTGTTCGATCCTGAATAGATCGGCCATGATCATGGGAGATGCTTTTATATCAACTTTCGTTTCACATCCATTAATCTTAAACTGATCTGAAAAACGATCTACGACATCGCTCACAAGCATTCCAAGATCAACTGGACACTTATCCATTTGCATTTTTCCGGCCTGAATTCGCGATACATCCAAGAGATCATCGACAAGTTTTGTAAGTCGATCAACCTGATTAATTGATGAATCTAAAACTTTGCGAAATCGCTCCGGTGTTAAATTAAGAGGTAGATCCGGCCGCATTGATCTTCTTGCTAGCTGCAGCTGAAGCTTGAGAGCAGTGATCGGCGTTTTTAATTCATGAGAAGCAATGGAAAGGAATTCATCTCGTGCCGTGATCGCAAGCTTGAGGGCTTCTTCCGATTCAGTTCTGTATCTCGATTGCTCTTCGCTTTCAATTGCCAGAGCAATTTCGCGAGCAGCATCCAGTAAGAAATTTTTATAATTCTCATCAAAACGAATGATTGCGGAAAGACCTACAACTAGTATTCCGCGCGCTACTTCACTTTCCGATCGTTTAAGAGGAATAGCAACAGAATTACCATGCGGTAAAATTCTTAGTTCAGATTCAGATAAATGCTCATGCCAGTCACTAGCATCTATTTTCTCTTCTCCTATATTTCCCATTAAACGAAGCGAATGATCTTTTTCTTTAAGGAAGAGACAGGCGTAACGAATATCATTTGGATTTTGAGCAAGAACATCGAGAATGTCATTCAATCCCACCCAACCTGATAGCGGAAGCATGCTTAATCTTTTTATTGTTTCTAAACGACGTTCTTGTTGAATGGTGTGTGTAACTTCTTGAACCAGTTGTAAAATACCCGCGATTTTATGATTACAATCCCGCAACGGACTGAATGAAAATGTGAAATAAGTTTCTTCGGCCACACCGTTTCTAGTCATCACAATAAAAGTTTTATCTACAGTTACGACTTCTCCTTGCATCACTCGATCCATCCAAGGATTGATGATGTCAAAGGTTTCAGGCCAGCATTCTTTGTAAGTGGCCCCTAAATTTTTAGGATGGCGAGGACCCATAATTTGCGCGTATCCGTCGTTGTAAATTTGCACGCGATCTTCACCCCAAAAAATAATAGCGGGGCTTGGAAGTGATAAAATCATACTGACATACCCATGAAGAGTAGCAGGCCAAGATTTCATATCACCGATGGAAGTTTGAGACCAATCGAACTGACGAACAAGGGGACCAACAGAGCCTTCTCTGTAGTCGAGGAATTTAACACCAGGAACATTCATAACGGACTATATATCTTTTAACCAATAAACCATTTTTTTTGTGGAGTCCTCTCTATCACCCAAATCGGGCCATGAAAACTCACTTTTTAGTTTAGGATGTTTTTTAAAACCTTTTTTGTCCCAAAATTCATCTAAGGGATGATAGTCCAATGGTTTAGCAGGATGGTTTTCGGGACGCTCTACTGCACAAAATGCCGCCATTGTATAACCCCATTCTTTTGCTGCGCTTTCACGTCCTTCGAAAAAACGATGTCCTAATCCCATTCCACGAAAACCATTTTCTAAAACGCTTTCTGCAAAATAAAAAATTTTATGAATGTCGTATCCTGCTTCCAAAAAAGGTTTTTGAACATAATCAGCTTCATCTGATAACGGCATTCCGGTTGAAGCACCAACAAGATCTCCTTGAGCATCGAAGACAGCAACCAGAACACTTCTTTGTGTTTGCGGATAAATTTTTAGATAGTTTTCTTCATAGGCCATTGAGCCTTCGTAGAGATAAGGATAATCGCGAAAAACTTTTATTCGAAGTTGAGCAAGAGCAGGAATGAGTGGTTCAATTTCCTGCCCTTTATAGATTTTTACTTTCATGGAATTAGTATTCCTGCGGAAAGATCTCGTACTGCTCGATGTGATAATTATTTTCAGAACGAATTTGAATCGATTTACCGTGTGCTTCTTCCAACGTTTCGATCAGATCGAAATCCTCTCCCGTAAGTGTCGCTGTAACTTCAGGGTGAGCATAGATCGAAACTTTTGATCCTTTGCTCTTTGCCAGCACTTTATTCAGTTCACGAATAAGTTCATAACAAACAGTAAGAGTCGATTTTACTCTTCCCGTTCCTTCACAGTAAGGACATGGCTCGCACATGATACGCGAAAGAGTATCGCGCGTGCGTTTACGAGTCATCTCAACAAGACCTAAACCAGAAATTGGAAGAACATTTGTTTTGGCACGATCTTTTTTGAGTGCTTCAACAAGAGCATTATAAACCGTTTGTCTGCTCTCTTCTTTTTCCATGTCGATGAAATCGATAATGATGATACCACCACAGTTTCTTAAACGAAGTTGGTAAACGATTTCTTTAACGGCTTCTAAATTTGTTTTTAGAATTGTTTCTTCGAACGTTTTTCTACCGATAAATTTACCGGTGTTAACGTCGATAGAAACAAGTGCTTCAGTTTGATCAATGTTTAGAGATCCACCTGATTTCAAAAAAACTTTATTATCAATGGCACGTTCAACTTCCAGATCAATTCCAAATTTTTCAAAAATAGGAACTGCTTCTTCACCGTAGAATTTAAATTTCCCTTTCATTGTAGGAAGAAATTTTTGAACGAACTTTTCAGCGTCTTTTAAATTTTCTTTTGAATCGCAAACGATCTCATCAACATCTTCATCCGTGATGTCACGAAGGACTCTTTGGATGAAACTTAAATCCTGGTGAACGACAGCAGGTGCACGAACTTTTTCTGCTTTACGAGAAACATCCTTCCAGATTTTCACCAGCATGTTGTAGTCAAACTTCAGCGTTTTATAACTTTGTCCTTCAGCAACTGTACGAGCTATAACCCCAGTACCGTCAGGACGAATGGTTTCGAGAATTTCTTTTAAGCGCTCACGCTCTTTTTCACTTTCAATTCGGCGTGAAACACCCGTGTGTTCAATAAAAGGCATGAACACAATATGGCGGCCAGCGAATGTAATGTGTCTAGTAACACGCGGGCCTTTCGTCGAGATTGGCTCCTTCGCCACTTGAACCAGAATTTCATCGCCTTCTTTAATGAAGGATTCAATGCTGATGTCAGGACGAAAGCGCATGTTAACGGCTTCGGACAATGTCGAAAGTTCATCAGGAATCACTTCGCCATGACGTTTTGATTCTTCAACTGACTTTTTACTTTTTTCCGCCATCTCTCTTTGTTCTTCGAGAGTCGGAATGTAAGCATCGTCGACATAGAGAAAGGCCGCTTTTTCATAACCAATATCGACAAAGGCCGATTGCATTCCGGGAAGAACGCGCACAACTTTTCCTTTGTAGATATCGCCTACAAAGGGAAAATCTACTCGGTTATGTTCAGCACGGTGATGATGGGATCTTTCCATCAGGAAATCGAGAATTTCACCATTTTCAATAAGCGCCGCTCGGCACTCATTGAGTGTCTGGTTGATAATTAATTGTTTAGCCATAAAAATCCTTAAAGTGATAAATCTGAATCAGTTTATCAAATGAAGGGCGATCAATCAAAGGGCAGCAATGCGTAATGCCCGACTAAATCGAGTGATTAAAAAGAAAAATTGAATTGAGCTGAAGCGGGTTGATGATATTCAGCAGCGATTCTTTCATTTACGAATGCTAAACGAGAAAGAGACTCTGCGCCTGCTTCATTGAGAGGGCGTTTAACATCAGAAATTGTTGTTTGCGATCGTGTTGCTTGCGAAAAAATAACAACGCCAACACCAACGACAATACCAATGGCCCCGCCGATAGAGATATTTTTTAAGTGATCTTTTGGTTCATCTACGAAGGACAATGTTGAAAGTCCTAAAACCGCCCCAACAGCTCCCGTTCCTAAAACAATCGTAATATCGCGCAAAGATTCATCAACTAAATCTCCACTAGGACCCTGCTCCTGTGCAAAACCTGATAGAGGATTCATTGTAAGGATCAGTGTAAGTAAAAGTGCTAAAAGTTTGTTTACCATCGTGGTGTCCTGTAACCTTTGTCATGCGTTATTTTTGATAATTTTTGATTTCTTTAAGCCTTTTGAATACACTACTTCTCTTAATAAATTCCGCAAGGGACTTCGAAGAGCTACTCATGATTCAATCACTCTCTGCTTATACTATTATACAAAAGAAACGAGATAAAGAAAAACTTACCAAAGAGGAAATCGCGTGGTTCATCAATGGATTGAACAACGGTGAAATTGCCGACTACCAAATGTCTGCCCTTTTGATGGCGATTTATCTCAACGGACTTGATCGTGAAGAAACGGCCCATTTAACAGATGCTATGTTGTACTCAGGTCGCGTGCTTGATTTTCCCGAACAACATTTCATTGATAAACATTCAACAGGTGGAGTTGGCGATAAAGCTTCATTTATTCTTGCTCCAATCGCCGCTGCTTGCGGAGTAAAAGTTCCAATGATTGCCGGACGAGGTCTAGGCCACACTGGTGGAACGGTTGATAAAATTGAATCAATTGAAGGATTCAAAACATCTCTCTCACTAGATGAATTCGAACGTTTATTAAAAGAGCGCGGCCTCGTCATGATTGGTCAGACAGGAGAAATCGCTCCCGCTGATAAAAAAATCTATGCTCTTCGAGATGTGACAGCAACGGTTGAATCGATTCCCCTCATCACTGCTTCGATCATGAGTAAAAAACTCGCCGAGGGTGCAAAGGGAATTGTCATGGACATCAAAACCGGCAACGGTGCTTTTATGTCCAAACTTAGTGATGCAAAAAAATTAGCTGAAAGTATTCGTCAGACAGGTCTGCGTTTCAATAAAAACATGATGACCATGATTACTGACATGAATGAGCCTCTGGGACTTGCTGTAGGTAATTCATTGGAGATTATCGAGAGCATTGAAACATTAAAAGGCAGAGGACCGAAAGATTTAACAGATCTATCTGTTGCTTTAGCGGGTGGAATGATTTATCTCGCGGGACTAGCGAAAACTCATAAAGACGGTATTAAAAAAGCGCAAGCTTCGATTGAAGATGGTTCAGCCTTAGAAAAGTTCCGTCAGATGATTATTGATCAAGGTGGAAATGCAAAAGTTATCGACAACTATGATCTGCTTCCAAAGACTGAAGTTCTTTTAGAAGTGAAGTCATCAAAATCGGGCTTCGTCACAAAAATGAATTGCACGCAACTTGGTCTTCATTGTGTTCGCCTCGGTGGTGGACGTATGAAAACTTCTGATAAAGTTGATTTTGCCGTTGGTTTCATCATGAATAAAAAAATTGGTGACCCTGTTAAAAAAGGTGAAACGTTGATGACGATTCACTGTCACGCTAATCAGACTGAAATTGCGGAAGGCATTGCAAAGGCCGTTATCGGTGGAGACATCACCGTATCCGCAACAAAACCTCGTACGAAAAAGAAACTTATAATTGAAGTGCAGACGAAATTTGCACCTAAGCCAAAAAAGAAGAAATAGTTATGAATCAATCATTAGCAGAAAAGTTAAAAGCATCAGCGGATTTCATCGAAAAACATAAATACGCAAAACCTGCTGTAGGAATTATTTTAGGCTCAGGTCTTGGTGCATTCGTTGATCAAATAGAAGATAAAGTCGTCATTCAATATAACGACATCCCCAACTTCAGAAAAACAACTGTAGAAGGTCACGCTGGCCAGATGATTCTGGGAAAAATCAGCGGAACACCGATCGTCGCTCTTCAAGGACGCTTCCATACATACGAAGGTTTGGATTTAGATGATGTTGTTTTTCCCGTAAGACTTCTTGGACGTCTGGGAGTAAAAAAATTAATCCTGACAAACGCAGCTGGTGGTGTGAATTTAAATTACAAACCAGGTGACCTGGTGATTATCGAAGATCACATTAACCTCACTGGAAAAAATCCTTTAATTGGACCAAATGACAATTCAGTTGGCCCGCGTTTCCCGGATATGGGAGATGCTTACAATAAAAAGATGATTAAGATTTTAGAAGATGTTTCTGAAAAATGTGGAAACAAACTTAAGCGTGGAGTTTATGTCGGTGTTCTAGGACCAACGTATGAAACTCCGGCCGAAATCAGAATGTTCAGGACTCTTGGTGGAGACATGGTTGGCATGAGCACTGTTCACGAGACAATCGCCGCTCACCACATGGGTCTTAAAGTTTGTGGGATTTCATGTATCACAAACATGGGTGCTGGAATTCTCAAACAAGAACTTAAACACGAAGATATTAAAGATGAAGCAATGAAGGCCATGAATCACTTCACTGCAATTTTAAAAGAAGCTGTCGGACAGCTTGCCAATCTTCAATAGGAGTAAGCCATGGATGAAATGATTAAAACATTAAGACAAAAGGCCATTGAAGTTTCGGCTCACGCCTACTCTCCCTATTCAAAAGCTCAAGTCGGAAGCGCCATTCTGATGAGTGATGGATCAATCTACACTGGCTGTAACGTTGAAAATGCAAGTTATGGCGGAACGATCTGCGCTGAAAGAACAGCAATTGTTAAAGCGATTTCTGAAAACAAAAGAGGAATCGAAAAAGTTTACGTTTATACATCTGAAGGATGGCCACCATGTGGAATGTGCCGTCAGATCATGAGTGAGTTTGCGACAAAAAATATGGAAGTGATTATGGGGAACGCGGCCGGCGGAGAAACGGTCATGAAGTTCAAAGACCTCATGCCGCTCTCATTTACACCAGATCATTTAACAAAATAGTTGAAAACTGCCCTACAACAGTGGTGGATATCAAACTAAATCGTCATAAAAAATTGATT
>CBIHOP010000077.1:0-11024 GCA_966211385.1 uncultured Bacteriovorax sp. | reverse complement strand
CAATAACGTTTGGCTCATCACGTTTGTAAATCACGAGTTCGCCTCCATTTTGAGGGGAATTCAAGTAGGTGATTGAGGAAAGAACACGTGAATGTGTATTTTGGTGCTGATCCAGATGTTTTTTGTAATAGCCGCCTGATTCATAATGAGCATAGTGGAACTCAAAACTTTTGATACCCAAATAGAGTGTACGGTTGACTAATTCTTGAAGCTCTTTCATCGCTGAAAGGAATTTTTTTTGTGAGGAAGTGCTGTTGTCATTATCAAGCCAGGCAATAGAATCTTTGCGAATAGATTCATTGATAAGGTTTTGTCCTTTTCCAATGCCTGCTTTTTTCATCTCCTGAGGGCGATCCAGAATCAATTCTTGGCATAGTTCAGATGAGAGGAAATTCCTTGTCATAAACCAGCCTTTTTCTATGAGCTGATCAATGAGTATTTCTTTGTCCATGCACAAAACCTAGCTTATAATGTGGAAGATTTCAATGAGCGTACGTTTAAAAAGTACTAATTAAGGAGTGTCCTTTGGAAGTTCAACTTTCATGGTGGGTTTGGTTTCACGTTTTTGTATTTGCAATGCTGGCCTTGGATTTAGGAGTTTTCCACCGCAAGGAACATACGGTATCCGTTAAAGAATCTTTGATCTGGACTGGAATTTGGATCTCGCTTGCAATGGTTTTCAACTACGGTGTGTACCATTTCATGGGGGATGTTCTCGCTTATGAATTCTTAACAGCTTACGTTTTGGAAAAAAGTTTAAGTGTAGATAACATTTTTGTTATGACCATTATCTTTAGTTACTTCAAAGTAGAATCTCGCTATCAGCATCGTGTTCTTTTCTGGGGTATCCTCGGTGCTCTGGTCATGAGAATTCTCTTTATTCTCGGCGGAGTTTCACTCGTTAATAAATTCCATTTCATTTTGTATTTCTTTGGTGCTTTCTTGATTTATACCGGGATCAAAATGCTCTTTTCAGGAGAAGAAGATATCGATACTGAAAAGAATTTTATTTATCGAATTGCGAAGAAACATTTTCGCATGATTGATCACTTTGAAGGCGAGAAGTTCTTTGTAAAACATAATGGCATTCGTTATATGACTCCATTGTTTCTCGTTCTTCTCATTATCGAATCGACGGATCTCATTTTCGCAGTTGATTCAATTCCCGCTACACTTTCTGTCACGAAGAATGCATTTATTGCATATACGTCAAACATCTTTGCCATTTTAGGACTCCGCTCGCTTTATTTTGCCTTCGCTGGAATCGTTCAGATGTGTCGTTTCCTTTCATATGCCCTATCAGTTGTACTGGTATTCATCGGACTAAAGATGCTCATTGAGCATTGGTATAAAATTCCAACGAGCTATTCTTTAGCTTTTGTTCTTGGGGCCATTGGACTTTCTATTCTTCTTTCTTTTATGTTTCCAGAAAAAGAAGAAGCTAAATAGACTTCATAAGTTTTGAGGCAATTGGGTTATCAATTGTTCGTTTTGTTCCAATCAACCAATACTCTTCCTTGATATTAGGGAGAGTTCCAATTCTATGAAGCAAACCTGAGCGCACAAGATCGAGGGCCGCAAGATCGGGGAGTGCTGCAAGTCCAGCTCCCTGACTTGCAAAAATTTTCATTAACGCCGTATCTTGAGTTTCAAGCTCACTCGTAATTTTAATTTTTTTAGAATCAAAAAAATCATCCAAGTCATGTCTTAGTTTTGAATGGTGAGTTGGAAGAATCATCGGCTGGCCATTCAGTGATTTGGGAAAATTATTTTTACAGTGAAGAAATTCTTTCGAAGAATAAATGGAAACAGAGGCCTTCACAAAAGATTTACTGCTCATGTTTTTATCTTTTGAAATGTCTCCAGAGTAATTCGAGATGAAACAATCAACACTTCTTGAAAGTAGCTCTGAAGTTAATTCCTCTTGCGAGCCTTCAACAATACTGACAAAACAATCACCGAATGTACGAGCCTTTTGAGCAATTTCCCATACGATCTGCTTAGGCACACTATCCAGGGCCCCTAAGCGGAAATGTGTTTTGTTTGTGTAAGTTTTATTCTCGATGACTTGAATAAGTTCTTGTCCGAGTTGACCAATTTCATTCGCGTATTTAAGCGCAACTTTTCCAGCATCCGTGAGGACTAATTTTCGATTTTTTCTCTCGAACAACTCAACTTGTAATTGCTCTTCAAGTTGTTTTAATTGGGCACTTAATGCGGGCTGACCAATGAGTAATTTTTCAGAGGCTTTAGAAATACTTCCCTCGTTGGCGATTTCACGAAAGTAAATTAAGTGGTGATAGTTTAACCATTTCATTGAGATTCTCCCTGGGGCTACTCAAGCATCTTAACAAACACATCGAAAAAAACGAACTATTTTTACTGAAATATCGATTTTTTAATAATCAAGCTGTGTCGTATTATAGGCGTAACGTAATCCATAGGAGGATTTATGCGAGAAATAACCATCGATGAAATGCGCATGCTCAATGCAAAACACGGCGCACCGATGTTATCAATTTACCTAAACAAGGACAATGGCGTCTTCGAAACAAAATCTTTCGATGAACGTTGGAAAGAGTCTATTCAAAAAGCTGAATTTCTCATGCTGAAAGATTATACAAGATCCTTCGTAAATGATTACTTAGCTCCTGTTAAAAAATTAGATTTAACAGAGATTGTTGAAACGAGCGATAAAGGTATTGCAGTGTTCATGGATCATGACCATGAAATTTTTTATCTGCACGCTCATAGCCCCATTCAAGATCTCACGGTAGTTGCGGACAGTTTTCACATTAAACCCCTTATTAAAATTAAAAAGAGTGAGAAAGGTTTTTTTCTAGTCGCCATGACATCTAGAGCGGTGAACGTCTTTATTGATAATGAAGGCCATCTTTTAAGATTGGATTCTTATCGTAATGATCCAGGTATTGATGGTCAGAATAAAAAATCATTTGAAGATTTCTTTCATCAATCATCACTGGAACTCAACAAGCTTTTTGCTTCTTATAGAGTTCCCATTATTCTTGCCGGTGTAAAAGACAACATAGGCCACATGAAACGTTTATTACCGCAATCAATGCTGATGAAAGAGTCGATTGTGGGCAACGTTGAAAAAATGAAAACTACAGAATTGCGTGAACGAGTATTTGAAATCCTTCAACCTTACTATCAAGCGCAAGAATTAAAGTCTCAGGAAGAAATTGGCTCGGCCCTTTCACGAGATAAGGCACTGGTCTATTTAGAAGATATCGCACTGAGTGCGGTTCTCGGTAAGATTCGCAAACTTTATGTTGTCGAAAGAAAACACGTGTGGGGTTCCATCAATCCTACAACGGGTGAAATATTTATAACTCCAAAACAAACGAATGCGCATGATGACGACATTCTTGATGACCTCTGCCAACTCGTCCTATCAAAAGGTGGGGATGTGGAAGTCGTCAGCGAGATTAAGGATTTCCAAGGCCATTTAGCAGTGGCCATTGTGACAGATCGATCACACTTAAATTATACTAATCAGAGTCAGAAATCCGAGACCGTTGCTTTATAAGGTCTGTTACAAGAGGGAGTTAAAAAATGTTTGCTCATCACAGTGTCTGGGAATGGATGGCCTTTGCTGCCATCATTACAATTATGATGTTCCTGGATTTGGGCGTCTTTCACAAAAAATCACATACCGTTTCCATTAAAGAATCTCTTATATGGACAGCTGTATGGATTGCCCTCGCTCTTTGTTTTAATACCTGGATTTATTTCTCAATGGGAAGTCAGCTCGGACTTGAATTCCTCACTGGTTATGTCATTGAGAAATCACTGAGTATCGATAACATTTTTGTTATCTCTCTCATCTTCTCTTATTTTAGAGTTCCTGCTCAATTTCAACACCGAGTACTCTTTTGGGGAGTTCTCGGTGCTTTAGTCTTTAGAATTATTTTCATCTTTGCAGGTGTTGCTCTCATCCAGAAGTTCCATTGGATGATTTACGTATTCGGGGCATTCTTGATTTACACCGGTATTAATATGCTTCGAGGTTCGGACAAAAAAATCGACATCGAAACGAACCCGGCGATTAAATTAGTTAGAAAGTTTTTTAAAATTACTCCTGAATTTCACGGTGAGCATTTTAGTATCATGAAAAATGGAGTTCGATATTTTACTCCATTATTTCTTGTACTCATTATGATTGAGTCGACTGATATCATTTTCGCAGTAGATTCGATTCCCGCCATTTTAGCGATCACACCTGATCCATATATCGTTTTTACTTCTAACGTATTCGCGATTCTTGGTTTGAGATCTCTCTATTTTGCGCTCAATGGAATTATGGAAATGTTTGAGTACATTAACTATGCACTCTCTGGAATTCTGGTATTCGTTGGTTTTAAAATGATCGTCTCATCTTACATTAAAGTTCCAACGTTACTTTCAGTGGGAGTCATTTTTACGTTGATTATTATATCGGTCATTGCATCGATATACTTTCCGAAGAAAAAGAATCACGAAAGTACTGTTTAATGAATGAGTTTCTTAAGAAAGTTTTCCATGCGATCAAAAACTGAATGATCAAGTCTTTCAGGTTTGTTTTTACAGATTTTGATCGCATTGCACTTTTCTTCTTTCGCTAGTTCATCCAAAAAATCCATCATGAACTTGTAGCCCTTAATATTTTTTAAATGTTGCTCGCGAACTTCGAGAATGTGCCCTAAGTGCGGACAAGGAACAATCTTGTAGCTGATTGTTCCAAAACATTCATCATCAGAAAAAACACCAACCAATTTTAACTTTGTCTGATCTTTGAAATGATCATGTTTGAGAGTGTATTCGTAAAATGAGAGAGGGTAATCCCGCTGATTGAGCAGGTTATAGGCCTTTTCAAAGTCATCCTTGACCGTGATTAATCGTATTTCCATGTTACAATCGTATGAGGTATTAGATTTTATTCAAGATGATTTCACTGGAACGCTTTAGTCGGAATAAAAGTTTTGAGGAGATTATTATGTATAGATACTTTTCATTATTAGTTTTGTTAATTCCAACGTTAGTTTTTGCATGGAATCCCTCGCAGTTTAAAAAACCTAGCCGGCAAGAATTGGAGAAAAAATTAACTCCACTTCAATTTGAAGTGACTCAAGAAGAAGATACAGAACCTCCATTTAAAAATGAGTTCAATAGCAATAAGGCCGAAGGAATTTATGTTGATGTCGTTTCTGGTGAACCACTTTTTAGCTCAAAAGATAAGTATGATTCAGGAACTGGTTGGCCGAGTTTCACACGTCCATTAACTCCTTCTAGTGTCACGACTAAAAAAGATTTTTCGCTCTTAGGAGTGCGAATAGAAGTAAGAAGCAAATACGCTGATTCTCATTTGGGACATGTTTTCGATGATGGTCCTGCTCCAACAGGGAAACGCTATTGTATGAATAGTGCTGCCATGAGGTTCATTCCCAAGGAAAAACTCAAAGAAATGGGTTATGGCGAATGGGAAAAACTTTTTACGAAATAGTATTTTTCGACTTAATCAGTGAGCGTTGAAGCTGGCGCATATCTTTTACAATGGCCACCATACGATCTGTCGATGCTTTCATTCTCTCGAATGTATGTTTGTTTTCATTGGATGGTTGATTCAACATTGTCTCGATGGACATCGAAATAATTTGTAATGGACTGACCAAGTCATGAATCAGACCCTTCAGTTTTTCATTCTCAGAGCTAATTTCGCTTAGTTGATTAAGTGCTTCATTAAGACGTGTTTCAATGTCATTTGATGAGTTCATAGATTAATTATAACCGCTTCATTTGCATTGCAGCCTAATTTGTAGAAAAGGCAAGATGTTCCTCAGATTTAGGCAAAATTCATTGGCAAAATGGTGACGAATCAGCATAAAATTCTTTTTTCCCAAAAGCTAAAAGGAAACTCTTTATGACTGTTAAATTACCAAGCGAAATGATCAACTGTAAAAACTTCATTAACGGACAGTTCGTTAATGGCGACGGTGAAAAGCTTCATGTTGTTAGTCCATACACTGGAAAACCAATCGGCGAATTTCACGCTTCAACGAAAGCACAAGTCGATGCTGCTGCTCAATCAGCCAAGGCCGCTCAACTCCTGTGGGCCGATGTACCAATGAAAGAAAGAACTAAAGTGATGTTTAATTTCAGAAATATTCTTATTCGTGATTTAGAAGAAATCTCACACTTAAAAAGTGCTGAATCTGGAAAAAGTTTTGCCGAAGGACAAGCTGGTCTTCTTAAAGGGATTGAAGTTTTGGAATTCGCTATCGCACTTCAAAACATGGATCTCGGCGGCCGCAATGAAGTTTCTCGCGGAGTAAGTTGTGAATACAGACGCGAGCCAGTTGGTGTTGTGGCCAACATTACACCATTCAATTTTCCAGCAATGGTTCCAATGTGGACTATTCCTATTGCTCTCACACTCGGAAACGCATACCTCTGGAAACCTTCAGAGAAAACACCTCTAACATCTTTGAAGATTGCCGCTGCTTTGAAAGAAGCTGGTCTTCCAGATGGACTCTTTCAAGTTCTTCAAGGAACGAAAGAAACTGTTGAAGCTATCATTGATAACGAACATGTTTCAGCGATTGGTTTTGTTGGATCAACAAAAATTGCGAAAGCTGTTTATGATCGTGGTACGCAATTAGGAAAAAGAGTTCTTGCACTAGGCGGAGCAAAAAATCATATCGTTCTTCTACCTGACGCTCATCCGGATATTGCTGGAGTAGGTATTAGTGATTCGTTCACGGGATGTGCTGGTCAACGTTGTATGGCCGCTTCAGTTCTTCTTGCTGTTGGAGACAAAAAAGATACAGAAAAACATATTCAAAAAATTATTGAACGTGCAAGTTCACTTAGATTGGGAACTGACATGGGTGCAATCATTACTGCTGCTCAGGTAAAATTTCTTCGTGAAGCCATTGATAGAGCAGAAGCTGCAGGTGCAAAAGTTCTTCTGGATGGCCGTAAAGCGACTCCTCCGAAAGGAATGGAAGAAGGTAATTGGGTTGGACCAACAATTCTCGATAATGTTCAACCAGGTTCTGAAGCCGCAACAGTTGAACTCTTTGGACCAATCATCAGTATCATTCGTTGCAAAGATATTACTGAAGCGATGAAAATTGAAAACAGTGTTTCATATGGGAATGCATGTTCAGTTTTCACATCAAGTGGAGCGCTTGCTGAAAAAGTTATTAAGATGGCTTCAACTGGTATGGTTGGAGTAAACGTAGGTGTGCCTGTACCACGCGAACCGTTTTCATTCGGCGGAATCAATGCTTCAAAATACGGGCACGGAGATATTACCGGTGTTCACTCACTCGACTTCTGGTCAAATGTAAAAAAAGTAACAGTTAAATGGGAAAAGCAAAACGACAACAACTGGATGTCGTAAGAAAAGAGGTAGATATGTCAGACACAGCAGAAAAATTTAAAAGGTCAGCACACGTCATTCTTACTTCGCATTCGAAGCAAGTTTACAAACACAGCCTACCTATTCATTGGGGAGCAAAAAATCCCAAAGAGCGTGGACCGGTCATTGCTTCTTTAACAGACGTTAAAGAAAGAAATGCAATCGGAACACACAGTGGAAGTTATGCCGTTTATCGCGCACTTTCCATTGCTCAGGGAAAATACGACATCAACCATAAACCAGATCTTCACAACACAGAAAGTCCGGTCAAAATCGGGCCATATGATTCTTGGTTTGACCCAGAAAAAATGGTTTCAATCGATCCATGGGGACTTGATGTTCAAATCAACTACAAAGAGTTTTTCGAAAAGGGGTACGATATTCGTCCAACTATTTCGGTTACTCAAGCTCATTTACAACTTCCAGAAATTCACGCTGCGATCGCAGCAGGTCGCTTGAAAGCGGATGGAAAAATTGTAAAAGAAAATAAAGATATTAAAGTAACGAAAGTTGCAATTGAGCCGGTTTGGTACCTGCCAGGTATTGCAAAACGCCTTGGAGTTGATGAAGGTGAACTCAGAAAAATTCTTTTCCAGGAAACTGGTGGAATGTTTCCTGAGCTAGTAACTCGTCCAGATTTAAAAGTTCTTCTTCCGCCAATTGGAAGCACGACTGTTTACATTTTCGGTAATCCTGCTGATCTAGCTAAACCAGAAGTAGAACTCACTTGTCGCGTTCACGATGAATGTAATGGTTCAGACGTTTTCGGCTCAGACATTTGTACATGCCGTCCATATCTTATTTATGGAATTGAAGATGCAGCTCGTACCGCTCAACGAGGTGGTGTTGGTATCATCGCTTATTACCGTAAAGAAGGACGTGCCCTAGGTGAAGTTACGAAATTTCTCGTTTACAACGCTCGTAAACGTCAAGAAGGTGGTGACTCTGCGGCTACTTATTTCCGTCGCACAGAATGCGTGGCCGGTGTTGAAGATGCTCGCTTCCAGGAACTGATGCCAGATGTTCTGCAATTTTTTGGAATCAAAAAAATTCATAACCTACACTCAATGAGTAATATGAAATACAACGCCATTGTTAAGAGTGGAATTGAAGTTGTTAACCGTATTCAAATCCCACCTGAACTTATTCCAGAAGATGCTCAAGTAGAAATCGAAGCTAAAAAAGCTGCCGGTTACTTCACTCCAGGGGAAGTTAAAAAAGGTGATGATCTTAAAAATGTTAAAGGGAGACCAATAGATGAATAATTCTTATTCAGAAAAAGATTTGGATTTCTTATTGTCACCATTGGCGATCCGTCAGAGTGCAGAAGCGATTTTCAATCTCACAAAAGAAGGTAAAACACATTTCACATACCACGCTGAAAAATTCAACGAAGTGGTGGACTATGTAGTAGACGTTATAAACGAAAACTATCCAACTCATAATATTCCATTTCACTCACGTTGGGGGCACTTTCGTGTTGGTGGAACTGATCGTGTGACGACAATGCTTGAACCAAAAATTTCAGCAATGGATAAAATGGAAAAGGCGAGAGTGAAACTTGATCTCGTCATCACTTCAGTTCTTCTGGATGCTGGAGCAGGTGCTGAATGGAAATATAATGAAGCGAGCAGTGGAAAAACATTCAATCGCTCAGAAGGTCTTGGTGTAGCTAGCTTATACCTTTTTATGGGCGGAAACCTGTCACACGAAGGTAAACTTCAAGCGACAGCTAAAGGTCTGCAGAATCTTTCAGTAGAAAAATTAGCAGAAGCTTTCCAAGTTTCACCTACAAACCCACTCATTGGAGTTGAAGGAAGACTTTCGCTTTTAAAAAATTTAGGAAAAACAATCGAAGATAAAAAAACACTTTTCCCAGGCGGAAGACCAGGAAGTCTTGTTGATTATCTTCATTCTCGTTATGGAATGTCGTTTACAGGCCCACAACTTTTAAGAGCTGTTCTCGATGGCTTAGGAGAAATCTGGCCAGGAAGAGTAAAAGTTGCAGGGGTTAATCTTGGGGACATCTGGAATTATTCAAAAGTACCAGGTGGTCTAGCTGCTTTCCATAAACTCTCGCAATGGATGTCTTATTCTCTTTGTGAGCCACTTATGGAAGCCGGTTTCACAATCACTGAAGTTGAAAAACTCACTGGTTTAGCTGAATACAGAAACGGTGGACTATTATTAGACCGCGGACTTGTTACATTGAATGACAAAAATCTTTATGATGTTGATCATCGCCCTGATTCAGAACTCATTATTGAATGGCGAGGTTTAACAGTCGCGCTTCTTGATCGTATTGGAGAAGCCGTTCAGAAAAAATTAAACAAATCACCAACTGAATTTCCACTCGCAAAAGTTCTCGAAGGCGGAACTTGGTGGGCCGGAAGAAAAGCGGCGAAGGCCCTTCGTGCTGATAGTTCACCACCACTAAAAATTCTTAGTGATGGAACTGTGTTTTAATTTATTTTTATAAGGAAAGAGATATGAAAAATGTAACTGTCATTGATCACCCATTGTTAAAACACAAATTGGGTTACCTCCGCGACAAAAATACGAACTCGAGTGAATTTCGTGAAATCGTTAAAGAGATTTCAAAAATTCTTGCTTATGAAGCAATGAAGGACTGGAAACAATTAGAGACGATTAACATTGAAACTCCAATTGCTAAAACTTCGACAGAAAGAATTATCAATCCTCCAGTTGTTGTCTCAATCATGCGTGCTGGAAACGGAATGATGGATGCTGTGCTCTCGATGATCCCTATCAGTAGTGCTGGATACATCGGAATTTATCGCGATAAATTCATCCGTAATACAGTTGAGTATTATTTCAAGATGCCAGAAAACGTGAAAGGAAAAGATATCCTTCTTTGTGATCCACTAATTGCTACGGCAGACACAATCATCGCAGCAATTGATCGCTTAAAGCACTACGATGTGGGTAAAATCAAAGTTCTTTCTATTTTGGCCAGTCGTTACGGTCTGGAAAAAGTTTTAAGCTTCCATCCTGAAGTGGAAATCTATACACTAAATGTAGAACAAGATATGAATGAGCATGGTTACCTGGTTCCAGGATTGGGTGATGCTGGCGATAGACTTTTTCAAACAAAATGAAATTAAATTATAAGCCTTATATCATTGGTGTTTCGGGCGGAAGTGGGTCAGGAAAGACCTACTTCGCTCGAGAATTGCAAAAAACTCTCGGCGACGAACGTTGTACAATTCTCTATCAAGACAATTATTATATCGACCAATCCCATCGTTTCGATGGTGATGGCGGATCAGTAAATTTTGATCACCCAAGCAGTTTGGATTTTGATTTATTGGCCAAAGGGTTGAGCCAGCTAAAGACTGGTCAACCAATCAGAGTACCGCTTTACGATTTCGCGACTCATACTCGAAAAACGGAATCTATCGAATGTCTACCTACAAAAATTATACTCGTTGATGGTATTCTTATACTTGATTCATCAGTTGTGCGTGAACAACTCGACGAAGCGGTTTATTTTGATACTCCGGAAGAACTACGATTTCAGCGTCGACTAGAGCGCGATGTGCACGAACGGGGAAGAACTCCCGAGGGAGTGAAAAAGCAG